>JBAYIN010000004.1 GCA_041665585.1 Patescibacteria group bacterium
TCGCAGACTTCATTTTTACCGGCATCATTGGGTGTTTGGATAATGTTGTCGCCGCAGATCTTAGTTACGGGCTTACAGGTACAGTCGCTCTGGCAGATGCCACTCGCGCAGGCGGAATGAGAAATGCCATCGCAGACTTCATTTTTACCGGAGTCATTGGGTGTTTGGATAATGTTGTCGCCGCAGATCTTGAGAGCAGGACAAGTACAATTTCCTAAGCATTTGCCGGGACAATCTACGGCATCTGTACCGTCACAAATTTCGTAAGAGCCAGAACTGTTGGGCCATTGACGAATGTTGTCGCCACAAATTGTGAGCTTACAGTCGTTGCGGCAGGAGTCGGTGTTAATGGTATTGCCATCGTCACACTGCTCGTTAACACCCGCATCGTTCGGAGTCTGCTTTACTCCATCGCCGCAGATCTTAGCTACGGGTTTGCAGGTACAGTTACTTAAGCAAGTACCACTCGCACAATAACCGCTATTTTTGTCGCATTCCTCATAAACACCCGCATCGTTCGGGCTTTGCTTTATCCCATCGCCGCAAGTGGTCACCGATTTGCAGGTACAGTCGCTCTGGCAGATGCCACTCGCGCAGGCGGAATGAGAAGTGCCATCGCAGACTTCATTTTTACCGGAGTCATTGGGTGTTTGGATAATGTTGTCGCCGCAGATCTTAGCTACGGGTTTGCAGGTACAGTCACTCTGGCAGATGCCACTAGCGCAGGCGGTGTGAGAAGTACCATCGCAGATTTCATTTTTACCGGAGTCATTGGGTGTTTGGATAATGTTGTCGCCGCAGATCTTAGCTACAGGTTTGCAAGTACAGTCGCTCTGGCAGACTCCACTGGCGCAGGCGGAATGAGAAGTGCCATCGCAGACTTCATTTTTACCGGCATCATTGGGTGTTTGGATAATGTTGTCGCCGCAGATCTTAGCTACGGGTTTACAGGTACAGTTACTTAAGCAAGTACCACTCGCACAATAACCACTATTTATATCA
This sequence comes from Patescibacteria group bacterium, assembly GCA_041665585.1. Lineage (NCBI taxonomy): Bacteria > Patescibacteria group bacterium. The sequence continues at coordinate 1,003 of JBAYIN010000004.1, forward strand.
CACTGCTCGTAAACGCCCGCACCATTCGGGCTTTGCTTTATCCCATCGCCACAATAAGGGCAAACTATGTTCGTTGTCCCCGAAGAGTATCTCTTGAAAGTCACCGAACAGCCTTTCACATCAGGTGTGAAAGAATCGACATTAAAACTCGAAGAAACTGTGCTGCCATTCGGTGCACTTGCCAAAATATTGATTGGAATCGAAAAAGTCTGCAAACCACCATTAGGGATGTGATAACTCACACTATAAGATTGCGAACCGGTGTTCGAGGCTTGACCCGAAACTGTTTTCGTCAAACCAGTAATCGTGATGCCACAATCACCGGTCACGGTAACATCATAATCGTGGTAAACGGTCTCGCCGCAAGACGCCGTCCCTGCCATCGCCGGCTCGACTAAAAAAATCGAAGATAAAAAAATAACTCCGAGAGTAAGCAATGAGCTCTTCGCGAAATTTTGTAAAATCTTTTGCATCCGTACGGTTAAGGTTTTATTTTAACCTAAAAAAATCAATCAAGCAAAATACTTGTCTCGCCCGTCTTGTTCAAATCAAAATTCTCTCCTGCAAAAGATGCCCCGGGCGGAGCTCGCCGCATGGAAACCACCGCAAAAATCAAAACAAAAACGATTAAAACAAAAATGGCGACAATGATGAGGATTTTCTTCATGACTGAATTTTAGCCCATTCCTGCGGAAACCAAAATTAGTCGAGCACAATCACATCGGGAGGAGGAGGCGTTGTGTGATCATCCACAAACTCATTCTTACCGCTCGTTACGCAACCCTCTTCTCCGCCGAAAAAATCAGCAATCATTTTCCAGCCCGGAATCAAAACTTGGATTTCATTCAGCGGAAGACTGACTTTGTTCGCACCTGTTTCCGGCATCTGACCTTTCAGGACGAAGTTGCGGAAATTATCGAAAGATTGCTGATTTTTGAAAATCGCTTCGAATTTCGCCTTAGCTTCCGGAGAGGCTTTTTTACCTTCGAGCCACTCAGCGCGCACTTTGGAATACTCACCGAGCGCATCAGCCCGACCAGTGCCAGTTCGAATGTAAGTCAGATAACCCGTGAGCAAAGACGCTGCCTCGATCGTCAAGCTCAGCGGCGAATGGACATTGATTACTTCCTTACCAAAAGAAGCTTGATTTTCCCAGATTGCCAGCTTGGACTTGTGATCGCTACCGAAAGTCGGCGGTACGACCACGGCGTCACCGGCAAATTGCGGCGGTCGCGCGGCGTTAATTTTGTCCTCGTCGTAGAGCGCACGCTCAATCGCTGTTTTCGCGGTTACAGATTCTGTCGAGACATGGTATTTTTCGAGAATTTTTTCCAATTTCGAATTACCGAAATCGGCAACATTTATTGTTTTCAGTTTGCCAGAATCATTTTGGAGCAATTTAGCCAGATAAAATCCATCCTCTTCTTTTTTCATTTTCTTTTCTAAATCAGCAATATCTTGGCAATCCCAGTCGTAGAGCAATTCGGCGGCTTTAAACATGCGCTCGTCTGCGCCCTTATCTTTCCACCAGGTCTCCCATTTTTGCTTCGCTTCAAGTCTTTTAACGAATGACTGAATTGTTTTACCGTCTCCAGCCGCTTCCATCTCTTGTTTGAGACTAGCAGCCATTTTAGGAAGCGCTTTTTCGTCTAAGTTTTTTTCAACATATTTGGCGAGCGACTCACGCGACTGGCCCAAAACATCATCGACATTTTCCGCGATGAATTTGTGCGGCTTCGTGTCGAGGCGTTTGCGGGCATTGAGATATTCACTCTCGCGCAATGTCTTACCACGCAAATCGACAATCGCCGGATCAGGCAAATTATTGAATTCTGAGCTCGGTTTAGTCCAGTCCAGGATGCGAGGTATGAGCGTCCAACCATCCGGCACATTTTTGAAATACTGAACCGCGTTGATTGAGACAGCTTTCGATTTTTCAGGTTTTTGAGCCTCAGGAATAGGTGCAGCGACTGGTCTCGGTGCCTCCAGTTTTTTGATGACGATTGCCGGATTTTCGCAGTTCGGAATTTCGACCTGCGCGATTTTGTAATTTGCGACTTCGTTCGGATTAAAATCTTGTCCTAAGTATTTTTTGAGAATATCAGCTTTCTGGCTTTTGTCGGAAATTTCAAGGTATTTATAAATGTAAGTTTCCTGCGGGCGCAGCGTCTGCGGCGCGTCGATATTATTCGCCCAGGTGTCGCCCTTCGATTGATCGATGCGCGCTTCGAGTTTGCCACCGTGTGTTTTCTGATCCACACGCAACATGAAAACCTCACCACCACGCAAAATGTCTTCGACCTCTTGCTTGTGTTCATTCGGCTTGGCGCTGAGTTTTTCCGCGCTGGAGTTGGAATACAAAACATTCCATTTCATTCCGAGACCCACTGAATCAGCGAAAAGTTCTTCAACCTTTTTACCGCCAGTTAAACCGTCGACTTGTTTGTTGAGCGCGATTTCTCTTTCGGGCGAATTGCCTTTCGCAACACGACCATAGCTCACATCAAGCACTTTGAAAGTCTCGATCAATTCCGCCTTTTTGGCTGGCGATAAATTGGAGTTCGCGACTTCTTGCTCGAATTGCTGTGAACTACCGAGACGCAATTTTTGCATCTTCGCTTTATCGCCGAGATCTGCTTCTTTCAAATTAAATAATGCCGCGACCTCTGCCGGTGCGCCTTTTTTCTTCGCGCCAGGATTCGCGCTAAGGTCTAAGACATTTGACCTCACGCCATCGACATAGCTCATGGCGACCCAGCCGCCTTGTCTCAATTGTCCCCAAACTCTGCTTTTTCCAGATTTTTCAAATTTACCAGTTTCGGTTTGGACGATTTCAATTTCTTTGCCGGCTGCGACTAAGCCGGTTCTCTTACCATTGTCGTTCAAAACCTTAAGAGCTTCTTTCACACGGAATTTACCTGGCACGAAATTGACCGGCTCATTGCTTTCTGCGCCATAAACGGCATCGAGATCTCTCTGATATTCCGCTGCGCCACCGTTCAATAAAGTTTCAATCGAAGACCCACTCGGATTTTTCGGAGCGACATCGTGAATCTCAGACTCTTGAATAGCAGCTTTTGCTGGAGCAACTTTTTTAGGCGACGCTTCGAAAGTAAAACCGTCTTTGATAACTTCGGAAAATGGTCGCGCCGTCGGAATCTGGTCTTTTTCGTAAAGATTAGCTTCGACTTGAAAGCCCGCAGCATTAAAAATTCTTTCCAGCTGATCAGGAGAAACATTTTCCGCTTTAATTTTGTTGTGCGCCAAGACTAACTTGACCGCAGTCTCGCTCGCATGCACGAGCATGAAACGCTCTTTCTCAATTTGGACTGCTGTTCCAACTTCTTGGTCGTGTTTTTCGATCAAGCCATTGACCATTTCTTCTATCTGTCCGTCAGTCAGCTTGATGTTTTGGGCTTTTTCAATCGCCTCTTTCAGCACCTTAATCGCATCTTTAGATTCTTTTGTCCGCTTCTGCCGTTCGAGATTTTTGAGATCTTGGAGTTTTTCCGCCAAGGATTTTTCCTGCGAATTAGTCTTGCCAATCTCCTTCCCTGTCGCTGGAACTTGCTGCTTATCAAAACGCTCAGTCGGATTAAACCCAAACCCAATTAGTCGCGCTTCGTGCAGCGCGCAATCAATCGACGCGAAGATCTGGATTTTGTTTTGCATTTTGAGAGAGTTAATTTTTATTTTTAAATCTTTAGATTTTACCATTTTTTATTAAAAAATACAACTAGCGATACAAAAGTCCCTGCACTGCCGCGACGATAATGTACGCAAGCAGAACGATCGTCAGACCGGCGATTGAGTAAATAATCATCGTCTTCGCTTTTTGAATTTGGTTGTCATTACCAGCCGCCGCGACAAGCCGGAAACCACCAATCACGAGAAAAACGAAAGCCGTCAGACCGACCATTTTGGCTGCCAGATCAATCACCTTGTCTATGAAAATCTGTAAATTCCCACGATCTTGGTTGTTGCTCACAGTCACAGAAAGAATCGTGCCTATGTCAGCACTTTTGAATCTATTGACTCTTTGCTGCAGCTCAGTGACTTTTGCTGAGAGTTCGGTTTTAGATTTCGACAACGCCGCGATAATTTCCAAAGTGTTGGTTTTCCCTGTCTTGGTGCTACCCGTATCGTAAATCCCATCACAAGTCATCTGCGCGCCTTCAGGACCGATGATACTACATCTAAACCACAAATCAGTGGCGAAATTACAAGCACCAGAACAATCCGAAAAATTATTCAGAATGGTTGTGGCTGTCTGAAATTTCTCGACCGCTTCCGCCAATGCTGTATTGCAATCATCCTCGGTCGTACACTCATCCGCAGATTCATCCGCAGCCGTCGCGACGCCACCGAAAAGTAGCGCGACGATTGGCAGCACGAGTAAAGCCGTGAAGAGTATTTGGATTTTTGTTTTCAAAATTGGTTTTAAATCGTCTCATTTTAGCAAATTTCACGCTAAAATTCAATCCGAAAATGCTGAAATCCGCTGAAAAAATCGTTCGAATTCTGCGCGCGCGTGGGTTCGAAAGTTACTTCGCCGGCGGTGCCGTGCGCGACCAGCTTCTGAATCGCCCGACCTCTGATGTCGATATCGCGACTGCCGCCACGCCGGAGGAAGTCGAGCAAATTTTTCCGAAGACGAAAGCACTCGGGCGCGAATTTGGCGTGATGTTGGTCATCTTCGGACGGCACGCTTTCGAGGTCGCGACTTTCCGTGGCGAGAGAAATTATGATGGGAGAAAACCGGGTGAAGTTTTTTTCACCAGCGCCGCGGAAGATGCGCGGCGGCGCGACTTCACGGTAAATGGCATGTTTTGGGATCCGATTGCGGGCAAAGTTTTGGATTTCGTCGGTGGACAAAAAGACCTGAAAAAGCAGCTAATTCGCTTCATCGGCGACGCTGATGCCAGAGCGAGTGAGGATTTTTTGCGAATCCTGCGCGGCGTGCGCTTCCGCAATTTGCTGAATTTCGAATACGACGAGCCGACGAGAAATGCGATTCGCAAACACGCACACCAATTGCAACAAATTTCCGGCGAACGCATCCGCGATGAGCTGACGAAAATTTTGGAAAATGAAAATCGCGGTCGTGCCTTCCGTGACTTGGCAGAATTCGGAATCCTGGACACGGTTCTGCCCGAACTTTTGAAATTGAGAAATTTGGAGCAGCCGCCACGCTGGCACCGCGAAGGCGATGTCTTCACGCACTCGCTCGGTTCGCTCGCGAGCCTACCGAAATCCGCCAGCGCCGCGCTCGCTTTCGCGACTGTACTGCACGATATCGGCAAGGCGGAAACTTTGCGCTTAGAAAATGGTGAAATTACTTACCCCGGTCACGCCGAAAAAAGCGCGCTAATCGCAGAAAAGATTTTGCGGCGGCTGAAATTCGACGGCGCGACACGCGCGAAAATCGTCTGGCTCGTCGCCCACCACATGAATTTTTTTGACATTCCGAAAATGCGGCTCGCACGCCGCCACGAATTTTTCATGCATCCCTGGTTCGCTGATCTAGTGAAATTAACCGCGGCAGACATCCGCGGCACTAGCCCAGCGAATTTCGGACTACACCGCGAGGTCACGCACGAGTGGCGGATTCACACGACGGAAAAACTTTTGGCGCCACCGCAATCATTTTTGAATGGTGAAGAAATCAGCCGCGAACTTTTCGTACCGCGCGGACGAGAGCTCGGACGATTAATTCGCATCCTAAAAGATGCCCAGGTCGAAGGCCTGGTGCAAAATCGTGCCGAAGCGCTGAAATTTCTCGAGAGCTGCTTGAAGCGTTAATTACTTAGTCACGCGAAGCGCGAAACTAATCCGAGGCTTGAGCTGAGCAAAATTTTCGAATTTTCAAGTCTCGTAATTTTTAATTTTTTTATCCATCTCGTTTTTAACCCCGGAATTAATTCCGGGGTTAGGAGAGCTGGCGGTGGAATTCCCAGCGTTTTGATTCTTTGAGTCTTAAGTCTCGATGTACACCTGTCGTTAACCCACCACTTAATGGTGGGTTAAATGAGCTGAGCTTTAAGCTTTGAATTTTATTTGAAAATTTGAAAATTTTCTCCATGTTTCATGCTTAATGTCCCATGTTCCTGAGTTTTAAGATTCGGGTTAGTCCCCTTCTCTAGCCGGCCATTTTTTGAATGCGAAAAATAAGAAAATAGCTGCCTGAAATATTGGAAGTGTAAAAAGCGCGTAAGAAATTGCCAACCAGATAAAACTAAAAACCGGATTGAAGCTCGCCAACATGAGCTCAGAAGACAAAGTGTAAATAAGATAAATCATACCTGGCGTGACCATCAGGATTTTGAGGCCTACGCCGAAACCCATCCTGGAAACAATTTTCCAGAGCGAGAATAAAATCACAAGCAAGCTTAGTGGTGTCGAAAAAAGAATTGAAGGCAAAGTTAGAAAGTTAAATGCTTGGCAGTTATTGTCGAAATCTTAGCTGTAAATAAAGTTTTTAGAAATTTTCTGAAAGCGTTAAACTCGAAACATGCACGCGAAAGATAAAACCTAAAAAGAGAGCTCTCCACCAACTACCAATGCGAATCTTGTCTGGAATCCAGCCTTCGGGAAATCTCCACCTCGGAAATTATTTCGGCGCGATCGAGCAGTTTTTAAATTTTCAGAAAAGTGGCGCGGAACTTTTCGTCTTCGTCGCCGATCTGCACGCACTCACGACGGCGAAAAATCCAGCTGAGCTCAAGCGCAGTATTTTCGAAGTCGCCGCGGCTTTCATCGCGTTCGGCCTGGTCGATGAAAAGACGACGATTTACCGACAATCCGATGTGCCCGAGACGCTCGAACTTTTTTGGATTCTCTCCTGCCTCGCGCCGATGGGTTTGCTCGAACGCGCTGTGAGCTTCAAAGACAAAACTGTGCGTGGACTCGACGCCAATGTCGGACTCTTCAATTATCCGATTTTGCAGGCCGCTGACATTTTGATCCTGCAGCCAGACAAAGTGCCGGTCGGCAAAGATCAGAAACAACACCTCGAAATCACGCGCGACTTGGCGGAGAAATTTAATTCCCAATTCGGCGCGCTGCTGAAATTACCCGAGCCGGAGATTCCGAAGAAAGTCGCGGTCGTGCCTGGCACCGACGGCGAAAAAATGTCGAAGAGTTATGGCAACGCGATTGAAATTTTTGCGGAAGAAAAAGATTTGCGGAAGCAAATCATGCGGATCAAAACTGACTCGACGGCGAAAGGTCAGCCGCTCGATTATGCTAAATGCCTAGTTTTTCAGCTGTTTAAACTTTTCGCGACCGCAGCGGAAGAAAAAGATTTGGCGGAAAAATACCGCAACGGCGAAGTCGGCTACGGCGACGCGAAGCAGATTTTATTTGAAAAAGTTCTGGACGCTTTCGGTCCGGCGCGGAAGAAATTTCAAGAGCTGCAAAAAAATCCCAGCGAAGTCACCAAGATTTTGGAGCAAGGCGGCGCGAAAGCCCGCGGCGAAGCGACCGCGAATTTGGCGAAAATTCGTGCGAAAATTGGCTTGAAATGAAATTCACCGACGCCGTCGACGATTTCCTCACTTCGGTCCGCATCGAGAAAAATCAGTCGGAAAAAACGGCTCAAAATTACGAGCACTATTTGGGGCGCGCCGCCGATTTTTTTGGTGCAGAAAAAGTTGTCAGCTCAATTGGCTTCCGTGATGTGCAGAAATTTTTACTCTTTTTGAACGACTTCGAATCGCGCGGTGCGAAACTCAGTGTCAAGACGCGCGGCTACCACGCCATCGCCTTGCGCGCGCTGTTCAAATTTCTCGCGAAGCGCGACATCGACTGTCTCGCCGCAGAAAAAATTGATGTCCCGAAATCGGAGAAACGCGTCGTTGAATTTTTGACGGCGGAAGAATTGAGCCGACTTTTTGCTACAGTCGGTGAGAAAACAACCAGCGACTTCCGCGATGCCGCCATTCTGGAAACGCTTTATTCCACGGGTCTGCGCGTGTCGGAGCTCGTCGGGTTGAACCGTAATCAGGTCGATCTCGAGAGGCGCGAATTCGCTGTCACGGGCAAAGGCCGCAAAACGCGCATTGTTTTCTTGACACCCGAAGCGGCAGAAAAAATCGGAAAATATCTGAATCGACGCACGGACAATCTCCCCGCCGTCTTCCTCTCACATTCGAGAAATTCGAAAGCGGATGAAATCGTCGGCGGTCCAAATGCGAAAAGATTGACCGCCTGGAGTGTCGCAGCCATCGTGCGGAAATATGCGCTCGCCGCCGGACTCGTGAAAAAAGTGACGCCGCACACTTTGCGCCACTCCTTCGCGACGACACTGCTAAATAATGGCGCCGACATCCGCAGCGTCCAGGAAATGCTCGGTCACGCCTCAATCACGACGACGCAAATTTATACGCATGTGACGAATAAAAGACTGCGCGAAGTACATGCTAAATTTCACCGCTGACTTTAAAACAGACAATAATAAGGAGCCATCTGATTGACCCGATCAATCTCTGCCCGTGTAAAAGTTACGATTTTCCCGGATGGCTGTGCTACCTCACAACTATCGCCCATCCCAAATGTAATTGACTCACTCAAAGCAGCAGCCAAAGACTCTTGTTCATCCGGAGGCAGGTCTGAAAAAGCTAGTCGTCTAGGTTCGCTTATTGTATTCTCAGTCATAATATTTTGGTCAAATAAAAATAAAGAAGACCATTGTCCACGAACTCTCTCTCTTTGTCAAAATTTAGTGCAATCGCGAAACGCAAGGCTGAATGAACCAGTTTCATCAAGTTGATTTTGACTGCGCGAGGTGCATGCTAAATTTCGCCACTAATCGCCTCCCCTTGGTCCGACTCAACTTGCTCAAGTAAATTTTCGACCCTTTGCCGAATTGAATCTATCGCTTCAGAAAAATCAATCGACCTAAAAAGTTCAAGGACAAAACGCCAATGTTTTTGAACAAACAAAGAAATTTTTTCACCCTTACTGACAAGCAGCTCGTCTCTGCGCAAAGACTCACTTAGCACTGCAAGGTTTTCCTCAGTCGTGGTTGTAGTTGCAGAATTTTTTTCCAAGATTTTAAAATTAAAAAGTGGGCGATATTTTCCGCGAGCACCATTTTTTGGTCAAATTTGCTTGCTTAAATCTTATTTTGATTAAAGTTGCATTTATAGTCAAATTATTTGAAAATGCGCTTAACTTTTGAAAAAATCGGTTAAGATTGACCAAGTTCCAAATTTTTAACCTTTTCTACCATGTCAAAGAAATTCTTCTCTCCTCTCGTCATCACTCTCGCCATTCTCGTGGTTTTGGCACTCGGCGCGGTCAGCAGCTACAACTCAATTGTCACACTCGAGACCAATGTTGATAAAACTTTCGCCGACATCGAGACGCAATATCAACGCCGTTTCGATCTCATTCCGAATATCGTCAATACAGTCCAAGGCGCTGCCAATTTCGAACAAACAACTTTACAAAATGTCGTTGCGGCGCGCTCAGCTTGGGCCGCGGCCGGCACAGCCAATGAAAAAATTGATGCCGCCAATAATTTTGAAAGTGCGCTTTCGAGACTCCTGGTCACCGTCGAAGCCTATCCTGATTTGAAAGCCACTCAGGCTTTCCGTGATTTGACGACCGAGCTAGAGGGCACGGAAAACCGCATCGCCTACGCGCGCAATGAATTCAACGCCGCGGCTGCAGAATACAATAAATCCGTCCGTCAATTCCCGCGTAATCTGATTGCGAGCGTCTTCAAATTCGATGCGAAAAAAGAGCTCTTTCAGGCGGCAACCGGAGCAGATGTCGTCCCGGTCGTCGACTTTGGCGGCAATCAATAATCTCCGATGCGACGATTTTTACTTGGAATTTTCGTGCTTTGCTTGTTTGCGGCTACAGCCAACGCTGTCGATTTTCCTGCATTTCAAAATTTCGTGACCGACGCGACCGGCACGCTTGCGAATGAAACCGTGGCAGAGCTAAATTCGAAGCTGGCGAATTACGAGATGCAAACTGGCACGGAAATCGCCGTCGCACTGATCGCCTCGACTGACGGAATGCCGATCGAACAATACGCGACGCAGCTTGGAAATGAATGGGGCGTCGGCAAAGCGCAGGTCGATAATGGCGCACTGCTCGTCATCGCCGTCGATGACCGCGAGCTTTTCCTCGCGACTGGCAGCCAGCTCGAAGGCGCGCTGACCGACATCGAGGCACGCGACATCATCGATGAAGTCATCACGCCGCGCTTCAAAAATGGTGATTTCGACGGTGGAATCTCGGCTGGTGTCGATGCCATCACTGCAGCCATCGCTGGCGAGAGCTTCACGGATTTGCGGACGAACAGCACGGCATCTGTCTCAAGCTCGGCTGAGGGAATTCTCAATGTGATTTTTATTTTCCTGTTCTTCGGTGTGCCTTGGCTCGCCGCCATCCTCGGTCGCTCGAAAAAAATCTGGCCGGGCGCCGCGCTTGGCGCGCTGGGTGGTGGCATCGGCGGAACGCTTCTAATCTCGAGCCTCGTGGGATTTTTCGGCGGCGCAATCGTGCTCGGACTTTTTGGCTTACTCTTTGATTTCATCGTCTCGAAAAATTACGCTGCTGCTAAAAAATCCGGCGGCCACATCGCCTGGTGGGCAGGCGGCAGCAGATTCGGCGGCGGCGGCAGCGGCGGTTTCGGCGGATTTGGCGGCGGTGGCTTCTCGGGTGGCGGGTTTGGTGGGAAGTGGTAAATTTTTGGAAATTGCGATTTGACAAAAGGTCGTTTTTAGATAAAATAATCTCCTTTTTATTTTTTCAAAATGACTGAACATTCCGACCGTGGCTCGCGTGCATTAACGCCAGCAGAAATCCTGAAAGCTTTTGAAGCGAGAACGGCTAAGAGAAAAGAAACCGAAGAAGCGTTTCTTGGAGTCCAGGCACCCGTGGTCCAAGTCCCCGACCCCGATTTTTTGGCATCAGAAATGAAAAACCACGAGAGAGATTTAGATTTGTCAGAAAGAAGAAAGAAAATACCTTTTAATGTAGAAGAAGCACTGCGAGAAATTTACAAAAAAATGTCCAAAGGGAAAGGAGTCGAATTTATTAATGCAGGCGGCGTTTTAACCTTAATCCATAAGGTGTCCTCTAAGAAGAAGGGATTGGCCAAAAGTTGTTATTGCGCACCACTTGATGTCGATTCTAAAAAATCAACTGAATTTGAAAAAAGAATGGGCTTTTACAAACAAGGTGCTCAAATAGTGGAAGGTCTTTTTCGCGCTAATAATAAGACCAATAAGTGGCAAATAAGCTCAAAAATCGAGGCTGAAAACCCAGAAGAAGGAATGCAATATTCTCATTTTGAAATCACTATCAAATTCACAATCCAAGCAAAAACTGCTGTCTAAACTCCAAACAACTCCTCGGCATTTTGCGTCGTTTTTGCAGCGATTTCAGCAAATGGTAAATTTTTGAGCTCGGCGATTTTTTGCGCGACTTCGACGACGAAAGCCGGTTCGCAGCGCTCCCCGCGAAATTTTTGCGGAGCGAGAAAAGGCGCGTCTGTCTCGATGAGTAATTTTTCGAGCGGAGTTTTGCGCGCGACTTCTTGGACATTCACCGCATTGGCGAAAGTGACGATACCGGTCAGTCCGATAAAAAATCCCCTCGCGAGAACTTGCTCGGCGAAATCCCAATCGCTACCGAAACAGTGAAACACGCCGCGCAAATTTTTGAATTGGTCGAGTGTCGAGAAAATCTCAGCATCCGCCTCGCGCGCGTGAATAATGACTGGCTTGTTTAATTTTTGCGCGAGCGCGAGCTGCCGCTCGAAAGCCTCAGTCTGAACCTTGGCGGATTTTTGGTTCTTGAAAAAATCGAGCCCAATCTCTCCGACTGCGACAACCTTGGAGTTTTGAGCCAACTGCTCAAGCGCAGCGAAATTATCAGCCGATAATTTCTCAGCCTCGGACGGGTGAAACCCGACCGCCGCAAACAAGTTAACTCGGGGGCTAACGCTCTCGGTCAACGCGACCGCTTTTCGCGAAGTCGCCAAATCCACGCCGGGGTTGATAATTTTTGTAACACCAGCCTCAGCTGCCCGCGCGAGAACGGCGTCGAAATCTTGTTCGAAATTGGTGAAATCGAGATGGCAATGGGAATCGACTAAATGCAAAGTAAGAACAAGAAATGGATTATTTAAAAATAGATTATCAAATCAGCTTGGAATTCTGACTCCCCTCCCTCAAGGGAGGGGTTGGGGGGAGGGTATTCTGACAAACAAACCTCCATAATTTTCTCAAGAACTCCGTCTAAATTCTCAAAAACTTCATTGTTCCAAAAACGCAGAACTCTAAATCCCTGCTGGCTAAACCATTTGTCTCTCAGCAAATCTTTTTCAGACTCGGCATGTTGACTACCATCCAGCTCGACGACAACTCGTTTCTCGAAACAAACAAAATCAGCGATGAATTTTCCGATTGGTTGTTGTCGGCGAAATTTTAAATTTCGAAGATTTTTATTGCGTAAGTTTGACCAGAGTAATTGCTCGACATCAGAAGAGTTTCTTCTTAGTCTCCTAGCAAATTGCGTTAACCCGGGATTCATTAAGTTGGTCATCTGTCTAGTATTATCTCCCTCCCCAACCCCTCCCGCCGAGAGGGGCTTTTCAGCTTCTGGCAGCGCGGACAAAACGAAGTCGTCCGCTGCACGATTTTAATTTTTTGCATCGTCGTCCCGCAAATCTGACAAGGCAGCCCATACTTTTTGTAAGCCATCAGTGAATGCTGATTACTCCCGTGCTCGCCCGCCGTGTCGACATACTCGCCAATCGTTGTGCCGCGATTTTTAATGCCTTTTTTGAGCTGTTTCCGAATTTCACGAAATAGATTGGCCAAATCTTGCGGACTTAAATTTTGAATTTCGGAAGCCGGATGCAAACGAGTCGCGAAACAAATTTCGTCGGCGTAGATATTGCCAATGCCAACGATGTTTTTTTGATCAAGTAAAAAGGCTTTTAATTTGCCTTTTTTGTCTTGGAAGATGGCGCGAAATTTTTTGAGTGTGAAGTTGGAGTCCAGCGGCTCAGCTCCGAGCTTCGCGAGCGAAGCGCTGATTGCATTTTTTTCAAGCAATTCGAGCGTACCGAATTTGCGGATGTCGGAAAATTGCAAAACGATTTCGCCGGAAAGTTGGAAAAAATGGCGCACGGCCTTTTCGCGCGGCGTGAAATTTTTGGCGAGCAAAAAGTGTCCCGTCATGCGGAAATGGACGACCATTTTTAAATTTTGCGAGAGCGTGAAAATCAGAAACTTCGCACGACGCTCGATTGCGAGAATTTTCTGACCGCGAATTCTGCGGCGAAACTGCGCGAAGCTCGGTCGGAAAGCTTTCGGCGTATCCGTCGAGAGCTCGAGAATTTTGTGACCGACGAGAACTTGCAAATCACGAACTTGCGTCTCGACCTCAGGCAATTCGGGCATGGATTAAATTTTAGGTTCAAACGCCCAAAGTAGAAAGTGAGAAAATTGCTAAAATGCACAGGCTTAATTCTTCGCCCTTAACCTTTTGTCTTTTCAAATTATCCCAGCCATCGACTTAATCCATGGGCGCTGCGTGCGACTTTACAAAGGCTCATTCGAGCAGAAAACAGAATACGAAATCTCTCCGTCCGAGCAAGCCCGGGTTTTCGAAAATGAAGGCGGTGACCGCATTCATGTCGTCGATCTCGACGGCGCACGCAAAGGCGAGCCGATTAATTTGCGGACAATCGCGAAAATTTGTGCGTCGGTCAAAATCCCCATCGAAGTCGGTGGCGGCGTGCGCAAAATCGAAGATGCAGAGAAACTTTTTGCCATCGGCGTGGACCGCGTGATTCTCGGGACGCTCGCCGTCGAGCAGCCCGAACTTTTGGCAGAATTTTTGCAGAAATTTGGCAGCGAAAAAATCGTGGTCGGACTCGACGCGCGCAAAGACGGCACGAAGCTGGCGACGCGCGGCTGGGAAAGCGCGACCGAGATAGATGTACTCGACTTCGCGGAAAAGCTCGTAAATCTTGGCGTTGCGCGCATTATTTACACAGACATCGCCCGCGACGGCACGCTGACTTTCCCGAATTTCGACATGAACGAACGACTTGTGAAAACGACCAAGCTGAAAGTCATCGCGAGTGGCGGCGTCACCGATCTCGCCCATTTGGAAATTTTACGCAAGATTGGTTGTGAAGGCGCGATTCTCGGCAAGGCTTTGTACGAAGACAAAATTTCCGTCAGTGAAATTAAACAATCCTTATAATCCTTAAAGCTCTTTATTTTCCCCCGCAGGTGCCCCTTCGGGGTTTATAATCCTTCCTAATGATTGGCTTTCTCCGCGGCACCGTTCTGAAAATTCGCGGCAAGCGGCTGATTCTCGAGGTCGGCGGCGTCGGTTATGAAATCTGGGCGAATTCGAAAATTTTGGGAATTGCCAAAGTCGGCGACGCGAAAAAACTCTGGATTCACAGCCACCAAACGAGCGACGCGATTTCATTGTTTGGTTTTGAGGCTGAGGAAGATTTAGAATTTTTCGAACTGCTGAATTCGGTCAATGGTGTCGGACCCAAAACCGCACTCGAGATTTTGGAAACTCCCGCCACTAAATTAAGACAAATTATCGCGAGTGGCGACACGACGAAACTCGCGGAAACTCCCGGCATTGGCAAAAAAACCGCCGCGCGCATTGTGCTGGAACTAAAGCCCAAAATCACCGGCGGCGATCCTGAAGTTCCGGATGATTCGGAAATTGATGCGGGAGTTTTGGACGCGCTCGTCGGACTCGGCTACACAAAAAAAATGGTCCTGGGTATTTTGGCGCAAAAGCCAAATGAGATCGTTAAGCCGGAAAATATCGTAAAGTGGTTTTTACAAAATGCCTAAACTGCTAAAATTCTGGTAATTTAATCAATTACAATGAACGCTCGCAAAATTATCACGATAATCGCTGGAATAATTATTTCGTTCGGCGGTCTCGCCTTCGCCATTAGTTTTTTATCAAGCTCTGGCTCACTACAAAATTCGACCGAAATAACTTTTACCCGTGCGGACACGAACGAAGCTACAAAGATCAACGCTGGCGGGTCAATCGCCGGGAAGGGAAATTTGACGCTCGGTAAATATGAAATTTTGCAGCTCGCGACTGAGGACTCCGCCCTCGAGCTAGTTTCAGCAGAATTCAACCCAAACACCAATCTGCTCGACACGATGCGCGCCCGCGTAAATTCTGGCAGCATCCTCGCAGTCAATCTAATCTTCGGCACGGAGCTGACGCTGCTCGATGACCGCATCGCTGTGACCAATCACGGCGGCAGTCTGGTTTTTGAAAAAAATGTCAGTGCTGAAAAAAATTCAACTTCGATTCGTGTACTTTCCGGCGAAGCACAGTTGACTTTTGTTAATGCTGCCAATTCTGAAACCTTTACTGGCGTGCTCCTCGCCAATGAGGAGATTAATTTAGATGATGAGACAATCGCCGAAATTTTTGCGACGGGCGACGAGATTGCACGCATCGCAGCTTGGCGCAGCAAAATTGGAACATTTTCCAGCCGCTTCGAAAGTGAGAGCCAGTTGACCAGTCAACTTTTGGCAAAACTGCCGGCAGGAGCAACAAATAAAATTCTCGATTTCCTAAAAGAAAAATTAATTTTCAGCACTGAAAAAAAGATTGTTTTTTACACCAAGCAATTTGCTGGCGCACTCGCCGCCGCGAGCAACGGAGATGCCAGTAAGTTTCAAAGCTTGATTGCCACAACCGACCAAAAGAAACGCGCGTTGCTGCAACCCATCGCCGCGCGTGCCGCATTTTACACGCGGCTCTTTACCCCAATCTCACTCCCGCCATTATTAAAAGAAAAAATCTCACACCTCAGCGAGCTATCCGCGCCCTTGGCAAGTTTCGCTGAAGTCAAAGATCTTCCACCAGAAGAAAAAATCAACCGTGATTTAATGTTAATCCGAAACGATCCGACTAATGCAAATCAAGCTGAAAAATTTTTGACACAAGCGAAAAGTAAAATTGAGGCTGCCGACGAAACCAGCGCGCGCTTGCTGCTTGCGATTTTGAAAATTAACCCACAAAGCACGACTGAAGACTGGATTAGCGCGTGGTCTGCAATCAACACTGCGCGGATCATCGACAATCACGATCTCGCCAATGCGGTCACGGACCAACTCAGTCTCGTCAATGTGTTGGTGAAAGCCGGTCGCAAAACACTGTCTGGCAGCACACTCAAAGAGCTCGCCAGCCTGCTCGCACGCGCCAGTAAGGTTTTCGATCAAAGCTCACTTGAGATGATTGCAGCCGCCGGCAATGAATTTCGCAGTCGCATACTTTTCCTCGCCAGTCTCCAAGATGAAAGTCCTTTCGACGAAGATGCTTATCGTGTTTGGCTCGCCAATGAGGCGCGCTTAACACAAACGGAAGATTCGACCGAGGATGTACCTGAAAATAATGAATTAATCGTCCCGACCGACGACCCCAATCGCATTTCCCGTCCCGAGTCAGAGTTGACTAAATTTTTGAACATTGAGTTCACAGAATCCGAAACACAGACAATCGAGGAAGAGATGCTGAAAGAGGATGCAAATAAAAATAACCCGCTAACTGAATTTATCGAAGTCGCACCAACAACCGGAACTGCTGAGGCGACCGCAACGCCTGCTCTCACACCAACCACCGAGACGACTGAAACCACGCCGACGGAATAATTTTGTTAGAAAAAAGCACTAAATAGTCCCTGCATTTTTTGAGATGAAGCTCGCCACTATCACCGTCGCCGGACCCGACCGCCCAGGAATTATCGCAAAGACGACAACTACGCTTTTCGAAAACGGCGTGAACATCGTCTCGCTCGACGAGAAAGTCGTGAACGGAATTTTTTCGATGGTGCTCGCCGCCGATGTCTCGAAAGTAAACTTCGAAAAACTGGCGAAGGAGTTACAGCGCTGCGCCAAAGACTTGGATCTCGAAATTCGCGCGAAGTTGCACGACACCCGCGAAGTGAAAAATCTCGCAATTTTGGTGACACGCGAACCGCGCTGTCTCGAGGAGATTGTGCGAAATTGTGAGACTGGGAAAATTCGCGCCAAGCCGGTCGTCATCATCGGCAATCGTCCCCAACTGAAAGACCTGGCGGCGAAACTCGAAATTCCTTTTCAGCTCGCCGATGGCGCGAGCAAGGAAGAACGCGAGAAAAAAATGGTCGCGATTTTGAAAAGGTTTAATGCCGACTTCGTCGCCCTCGCCCGCTTCATGCAAATTCTCTCGCCGGAATTCGTCGCGCGTTTCGAGGGTCGCGTGATTAATATCCATCCCTCGCTGCTCCCCGCCTTCCCCGGTGCGCGACCCTACGACCAAGCTCTCGAAGCTGGCGTGGAAATCGTCGGCGTGACGGCGCACTTCGTGACGACTGATCTCGACCGCGGTCCAGTCATTTGCCAAGACGCTTTTCGCGTGAAGAAAAATGAACCGATTGAAAAAATCCGCGAGCGCGGACAAAAACTCGAGGCGAAAGTCCTGACCCGCGCCTGCGAGCTCTACTCGAAAGACAAGCTTTACATGCAGTGGGGCAAAGTGCATTTCCGTTAAACGCTATATTTCCAGCTAATTTTCACCATTTATGCAATTCCTTGATTCTGCAATTCTCGGCATCGTCGAAGGCGCGACCGAGTTTCTGCCGATTTCTTCGACGGCGCATCTGATTCTCGCCGGCAAATTACTCGGACTCGACGAAACGGCGGCGGCGTTTGAAATCGCCATGCAGAGCGGCGCCATCCTGGCTGTAATTTTTTTCGAATGGCGCCTGATTTTGAGTTTCTTACGACGCGACACATTTTTCAAAATTTTGGTGAATTTGATTATCGCTTTCATCCCTGCCGCAGTCGTCGGACTACTCCTGCACAAATTCATCACGCAGCAGCTTTTCTCGCTCCCCGTCATCGCTGCCACACTTCTCATCGGCGGTATCTTCATGTTGCTGGCTGAACATTTTTTCGGCAAAAAAAAATCGGTGCAACAAGCGGACGACATTCGCAAAATGCGCTGGCAACAAGCGTTCGCCATCGGCTGCGCCCAAGTTCTCTCAATCATCCCAGGTGCGTCGCGTGCGCTGACTACAATCTACGGCGGCATCTTCGCCGGACTCTCGCGCAAAACAGCGACAGAGTTTTCTTTCCTCCTCGCGATTCCCGTCCTCGGTGCGGCGACGTTTTATGAAGTCGTACTGAATCAAGAAAGCCAGCTTTCGGTCGATGCCAATTTCTGGATTGCTTTCGGCGTCTCATTCGCAGTCGCGCTCGCGGCACTGCAACTTTTCTTCGCCTTCGTGAAAAAACACGACTTCCGCTGGTTCGCCTGGTATCGTATCGCGCTCGGGCTCGGCATCATCGCATTCCTGTATTTACAGTAAAAATTGATTAAGTCCTGCCGAACAAGGAGAGACTTTTCTGGGGGCAACAATTAGTTTAAAATCTTTTCGGTTTGGAAATTGGCACCAAATCGTCGCAACCTGAAAGTGTCCCCTGCCGTGGCGGGGGAAATCCGAGTGGAACCTCCCGGTGTAAATCGGGACTCGGGACGAGCAATCGTTTCGAGTATTTTTTAAACTTCGTGAAAATGCTAATCACCAAAATCCGCGCCGTCCTATCGACTGCGCTAGCATTGAGCTTCATCGGAATCGTCGCGAGCAGCCTCGGTCTCGAATTCGGATCGTTTCAGGCTTGGGGCGAACCGCACAGAATAATCGGCTGGACCTTCATCGCACTTGCAGCACTGCATTTAATTTTAAACGCAAAAATGTATCTCACAGAAATCCGTGCCTCTTTCCGAAAAAAAACTTAATCCTTACTCCTTACAAACTTAATCCTTAGTCCTTAGTCCTTAGTCCTTACTAACTTAATACTTCCCTATGTCAGCAACTTCCCTTGAGCAAATCGTAAGCTTGTGCAAACAACGCGGCTTCATCTTCCCCGGCTCGGAAATCTACGGTGGACTGGCGAACACCTGGGATTACGGACCAGTCGGCGTAGAGCTGAAAAATAATGTGAAAAAAATTTGGTGGGATTTTTGGGTGACGAATCGTGATGATGTCGTCGGCGTCGATGCTGCGATCTTGATGAATCCACGAGTCTGGGAAGCGAGTGGCCATGTTTCGAATTTTTCTGATCCGCTCGTCGACTGCAAAGCCTGCAAAAAAAGACACCGCGGCGATAAACTGCTCGAAGAAAAACTCGGCATCGAAGCTATCGCTGGCATCGCCCTCGTCGATGTCACGCCTCGACTTTTGGCGGAAAAAATCGCGTGTCCCGACTGCGGCAAATGCGACTGGGCGGAGGCGAAACAATTCAATCTCATGTTCCGCACTTCGCAGGGCGTGACGGAAGATTCAGAGAGAGAGATTTACATGCGGCCGGAGACAGCGCAGGGAATTTTTGTGAATTTTAAAAATGTTTTGAATTCGAGTCGCAAGCGCCTGCCCTTCGGCATCGCGCAGATTGGGAAAGCTTTTCGCAACGAAATCACGCCGGGCAACTTTACTTTTCGCACGCGCGAATTCGAGCAAATGGAAGTCGAGTATTTTTGCGCGGAGAAAGATTGGGAGAAAATTTATCCGGAACTCGAGCAAGCGAGCTGGGATTTTTTCGCGAAGCTCGGAATCAATGGAGAAAATTTACGCTGGCGCAAACACGATGATGCCGAGCTTTCGCATTATTCGAAGCTGACGAAAGACATCGAATACAAATTTCCCTGGGGCTGGGGCGAACTTCAGGGACTCGCCTACCGCACGGATTTTGACTTGAAACAGCACGCGAAATTTTCGGGCGAATCAATGGATTATCTCGATCCTGAGACGAATGCGAAATTCGTGCCACACTGCATCGAGCCAAGCTTCGGCTGCGACCGCACAGTGCTGACTGTCTTGCTCGACGCCTACACTGAGGACGAAGTGAATGGCGAAAAACGCGTCGTGATGAAATTCGATCCGAAGATTGCGCCAATCAAAGTCGCGGTTTTGCCACTTTCGAAGAAAGAAAACCTGACGAAAAAAGCGCGAGAAATTTACGACCTGCTGAGAAAAGAATTCCGCACGGAATACGACGAGACGCAATCCATCGGCAAACGCTATCGCCGCCAGGATGAAATCGGCACGCCGCTCTGCGTGACAGTCGACTTCGGCACCATCGGCGAAAATGCCGAAGGTCAATGTAAAAAAGATTGCGTAACCGTCCGCGACCGCGACTCGCTCGAACAAGTCGAGATTGAAATTTCCAAACTAGTCGAGTTTGTAAAAACGAAACTCGCAAACTAAACTCCCGCAACAAACTTATGATTTAATATTTATTATTTAATATTTAATATTTAATTCCATGCAAACCACTCTCGTAATTTTCAAACCAGACTGCGTGCTGCGCGGTCTCGTCGGCGAAATTATTTCTCGCTTCGAGAAACGCGGACTCAAGATTGTCGCGATTAAAAAAATGAAACTCTCGACTGAACTTTTGACTGAACATTACGGACATTTGAAAGACAAGCCTTTTTTCCCGGGAATCGTCGCCGCGATGCAACGCACGCCGGTAGTTGTTTTAGCTTTGCGTGGCGTCAACGCCGCCGAGGTCGCCCGCAAAATGGCAGGTGCGACGAATGCCCGCGATGCGGAAGTCGGCACGATCCGCGGTGATCTCGCAGTCTCGATTCAAAACAATCTCGTCCACATTTCCGATTCGCCGGAGTCAGCAGAAATCGAGGTCAAAAGATTTTTCACGGCAGAGGAATTGGTCGATCCAGCCGACGAGGAATTCGGCGTGCTTTATTCAAAAGATGAATTAAATTAAGATTGGGAAAACTTAATCCTTAGTCCTTAGTCCTTAATTCTTTGGTGGTGAAACGAGCCGAAATTTTTTTTAACGCACTCCGCCTGCCGACTGATTTTGTCGCGACCGCGAGTGCGTTTTTCGTCGCGCGCGCCATCCGTCTCAACCCAACTTTCCTGGCGAATTTTCAATCACCCGCCAACACGAATCTGGATTTCGGCGACTTCACTAAATTGGTCGCACTCGCGAGCGGCGGACTGATTTTGATTTTCGCGGTCAACGGAATGTACCGCATGCGCTCGCGGAATTTGGGACGCGACTTTCGCCAAATAATTTTCCTGGTCGCAGCCTGGCTGTTAATTTTGACGGCTTATTTTTTCTTCCGCCGCGAGTTCTTCTTCTCACGCCTCGCCCTCGCCTATGTCGGAATTTTAAGCGTTTTATTTATTTTGGCGGGACGGATTTTGGTGCGTTTTTTCCAAAGAATTTTTTGGCAAGCCGGCATCGGCGTGACGAAAATTTTGGTAATCGGGACGAATCCGAATTCGCTCGTACTGGGTAATTTCCTCGCGGGCAATCCGCGCTTCCGCTTCGCTGGCTTCGTCGAGGTAGCCAGCCCTCGACTCCGCTCGGGAGGGAAGCTGCCGCACGCCTTTCCGAAAAATCCGATTGGCGAACTCGCCGATTTGGAAAAAATCGTGCGCCGACGCGAGATTGGCGAAATTATTTTGGCGAGTCGGAAATTGTCGCACGAAAAAATGCGCGAGTTGCTCGCGTTTTGCCGCGTCAATCACATCGGTTTTTCTTTCGTTCCCGACCTGCTGGAAGTCCCGCAGAAGAATGTCGAAGTCGATGAGGTGGCAGGCATTCCGCTGATCTCGCTGCGCCCGACACCGCTCAACGGCTGGGGTCGCGTCGGCAAAAGAATTTTTGATTTCTGCGGTAGTTTGTTCTTTTTAATTTTGACCGCGCCGATTTGGCTCGTGACTGCCATCGCCATCAAGCTCGATTCGCGCGGCCCGGTTTTTTTCGTTCGTAAAGACGATGGCTCGAAAGTCGTCCGCGTCGGCAAACATGGTCGCGCTTTTGGCTTCGTGAAATTCCGCTCGATGCGTGCGAAGTCGGACTCACTGCGCTACTCGCGCGAATTGGCGGCGCAAAATACGCGCCGGAATTCTCCGCTCGTGAAAATCGAGAATGATCCCCGCATCACGCGCGTCGGAAAATTCATCCGGAAATATTCGATCGACGAATTACCGCAACTGCTCAATGTTTTGACCGGAAAAATGAGTCTCGTCGGACCGCGACCGCACCTCCCCGAGGAAGTCGCGAAATACCGCGCGCACCATCGGCGCGTCCTCGGCATCAAGCCGGGCATCACGGGACTCGGGCAAATCTCGGGTCGCAGCGATCTCGACTTCGAGGAAGAAGTCGCGCTCGACACTTGGTACATCGAGCACTGGAGCATTTGGCTGGATTTGAAAATTCTCTGGAAAACAATCGGTGTCGTGCTTTTCCCCAGTCACCGCGAGTAAAAGCAGCGGACGGAAAACAAAGCTGCAGTCTTATTGCGCTAATTTAAAACTGTTCCCAATTTGAAGTTAGCGGTTTGCCGCTAGGCTAAAATTAGAAATGAAAAATGAAAGCGAACTCCAAAAACATTTGCACTGATATCCCAGCTTAATTCTTAATTCTTACTAACTTAGTTCTTAATCCTTATTCCTTAGTTCTTACAAACTTAATTCTTACCAATGCGCTCCTACCGCCACCTCGACACCATCACGGCAATTTTCGTTGCCGTGCTTTTGATTTCGAATATCGCTTCGACCAAGATTGTGGCCTTCGGTCCTTTTTCTTTTGACGGCGGAACTCTACTCTTCCCGCTCGCTTACATCTTCGGCGATATTTTGACGGAAGTTTACGGCTACGCGCGCAGCCGCCGCGTGATTTGGCTGGGATTTTTGGCAGCCGCTCTGCTCGCCGGCGTGCTCTCAATCGTGAATTATTTACCGGCCGCGGCCGACTGGACCGGACAAGCTGCGTTCGCGACAATCCTCGGGCAAACTCCGCGCATCGTCGCCGCCAGTCTGCTCGCCTACTTCGCGGGCGAATTTACGAATTCTTTTGTCCTCGCCAAGTTGAAAATTTTTACTGCGGGAAAATATCTCTGGATGCGCACGATTGGCTCGACGCTCATCGGTGAAGGTCTCGATACTGCCATTTTTTGTCTGGTCGCCTTCGCTGGAGTTTTCAGCAATGAACTTCTGCTCGCCGTGATTATTTCGAATTATATTTTCAAAGTCGGCGTCGAAGTGCTCGCGACTCCGCTGACTTACGCCGTCGTCGCCTGGCTGAAACGCGCGGAGAATGAAGATTACTACGATCGCAAAACTAATTTCAATCCGTTCAAAATAGAGATCTGAATATGCGCAGCAGCACTATCTATTGACAAAACTAAAATTTATGAGAAAATCAGTGACCTCTAAATTTTAATGGTGACTAATCTTGAACCTGCAACCAATCAGCGACCCGAAGCTGAATCAGCTCAAATTGAAAACTTAAGAAAGAGAGTCGAACGCGCCTTTGCGACTCAGCTTTCACCAGTTGCCTTGCGGGATTTTTGTAAAAGATTTAGTGAAAATAAATGGCGCAAAAAAATCTGCGCTGATCTCGAAGAATTTGCACGAGAGGGACCAAGCGAAATGCTTGATCTCGCACTCTTGTCAGTACGAGAAGAAGAAGCTGAGCTGATCGCCGCATATCGGGACACGCTCGAACTGCTCGGCATACGCCCGCGCGAAAATTCTGATGGGACAACCACCATACTCCTCAAGCGAAAAACTCCGAAGCTTAGAGTCCAGCTGGATTAATTCTCAGCAATTTGCCGAAAGTAAAAATTGTGAGAAAATCACTCACCTTAATTTTTATTGCTTGAAAAATAGCCTTAATCCGTTTGCGCGATTCGAAGGTTTTTGCGAGAAACTGCACCGTGAAACTAAAAAGACAGAGATTGATCACTTTTTCAATGTTTGGTGTCATGAAAATTCTGCATTGGTAGTGTTTAATGAAGCTTGGGCAAGGCTTAGAAACGAAGAAGAACAATTACTCTTGCTTAGAAGATTAAGGTCGATTTTGAGAAAAAGAATGCGAAGATCTTTAATTAGCCCTGTTTTAAAACCGGGCGCACTTGAAAAAGATGGCAGGGATTGGAAAGCCATTAACGAGGCTGAACAAGGACTTGCGGCCTCTTGTTACCCAGAAGCGTTTAAGAAAGCTCGAGCTGCAATCAACTTCACAATTCGTAAAAAATCTAAATAACAAATTTGCCGAAAGTAAAGTTTTTCTTTAAAATCTCGCGGCTTATTTTAATTTTCAAAAATGGCTGAATTCGACCTCACTCACATCCGTAACATCGGAATTATCGCGCACATCGATGCCGGTAAAACCACGACGACCGAGCGCGTACTTTTCTTCACGGGACGCACGCACAAAATCGGCGAAGTGCACGATGGCGAAGCGACGATGGACTGGATGGAGCAAGAACGCGAACGCGGCATCACGATTACCTCCGCGGCGACTTACTGTGTTTGGAAAGATTGCCAGCTCAATATTATCGACACTCCCGGTCATGTCGACTTCACGGTCGAGGTCGAACGAAGTTTGCGTGTCCTCGATGGTGGCGTCGCTGTCTTCGACGGTAGCCAAGGAGTCGAGCCACAAAGTGAAACTGTGTGGCGACAATCGGACAAATACAAAGTTCCGCGCATTTGTTTTATCAATAAGATGGACAAAACTGGCGCGGATTTCGAGATGTCCGTGAACTCAATCTTGCAGCGCCTCTCGACCAAAGCCAGTCCGATTCAGCTCGCTATCGGCTCAGAGGCTGATTTCAAAGGCATCGTCGATCTCATCACGCGCAAAGCCATAATTTACAAAGACGAAGAAGGTCAGATTACGGAAGAGATTCCAATCCCGGCTGAGATGCAGGACGATGTCGAAAGATGGAGACTCGAATTGATTGAAAAAGTCGCCGAACACGACGATGAATTGATGCAGCTTTTCATGGAAGGCAAAGATCCAACGGTCGAACAATTGAAAAAAGGCATCCGCAAAGCGGTCATCAAGAATGAATTTTACCCAATTCTCTGTGGCACTTCGCTCAAAAATAAAGGTGTCCAACCGATGCTCGACGCAGTGAATGACTATCTGCCCTCGCCGCTCGATGTAGTCGAGTGGAAAGCGCACGACGCCGATGATGAAGAAAAAGATGTTCCGGTGAAGCCAGATCCGAATGCGCCAGTCGTCGCGATTGCTTTCAAAATCGCCGCCGATCCTTTCGTCGGTCGGATCACTTTCGTCCGCGTTTATTCGGGCAATTTGAAATCCGGTAGCTATGTGATCAATACTGCCAGCGGCGAAAAAGAACGAATCGGTCGCTTACTCCAGATGCACGCCAATAACCGCAAAGAAGTCGAGGAAATACCTTGCGGTGGTCTCGGCGCCGTCGTCGGTTTGAAAAAAACGAAAACCGGAGACACGCTCTGCGACGAAAAACACCGCGTCGCGATGGAAGCGATGACTTTCCCCGAGACGGTGATTTCGATTGCCATCGAGCCGAAGACCAAAGCCGATCAGGAAAAAATGGGCATGGCGCTCAATCGCCTCGCCGAAGAAGATCCGACTTTCAATGTGCGCTCGGACGAAGAAACCGGTCAGACGATTATCTCGGGCATGGGTGAATTGCATCTCGATGTCTTGGTCGATCGCATGAAACGCGAATTCAAGGTCGAAGCGAATGTCGGCGCCCCACAGGTCGCCTACCGCGAGACGATTACGAAGCCAGTCGAAGTCGA
Organism: Patescibacteria group bacterium; assembly: GCA_041665585.1. Taxonomy (NCBI): domain Bacteria; species Patescibacteria group bacterium. The sequence continues at coordinate 26,645 of JBAYIN010000004.1, forward strand.
AGAGAAATACGCCAAGCAAACTGGCGGTCGCGGTCAGTACGGTCATGTCTTGATGCGTTTGATTCCGCAGGAACCGGGCAAAGGTTATGAATTCGTAAATGATGTCGTCGGTGGCAAGATTCCCCGCGAATATATTCCCGCCGTCGATAAAGGTATTCAGGAAGCACTCACGCGCGGTATCAGCGCAGGCTATCCGGTCGTCGATGTGAAAGTCGAGCTTTATGATGGTAGCTACCACGAGGTCGACTCCAGTGAAATGGCGTTCAAAATCGCCGGCTCACAAGCTTTCCAAAAAGGCGCCCGCTCGGCGAATCCAGCTATTCTCGAGCCAATCATGAAAGTCGAGGTCACCACGCCGGAGGAATTCATGGGCGATGTGATGGGCAATTTGAATTCGAAACGCGGTCAGATCAATGAGATGACTGATCGTGGCAATGCGAAAGTAATCCGCGCAATCGTGCCTTTGGCTGAGATGTTTGGCTACGCGACGGATTTGCGTTCGATGACGCAAGGTCGCGCGAATTACTCAATGGAATTCGGACACTACTCGGCCGTGCCGAAGAATGTCGCTGAAAAGATTATTGAGAAGCGCGGCGGCGGCAAGAAAGAATAATTTTCTTCGTCCGGGATTATTGTTTTGAACTAAATAAAAACCCTGATCTCAGGGTTTTTATTTTTGTGATTCAGCTTACGAATCCGAACCTGCGTAGATTTAAACAAATCTCGTAGGGAACGCAGATCTGCGTTCCCTACCTGTTTTGAAATACACCGTTCAAATCTTTATTCCACCACTTTAAACACCTGCACCTGCATCGTCACATCTATGGCTGGTTTGTCGTTCGCATCGCGTTCGACATTCGTGATTTGATCGACGACGCTCATGCCCGAGACGACCTGTCCGAAGACAGTGTGTTTGAAGTCGAGGAAAGTGTTGTCAGCTTGATTGATGAAAAATTGCGATGAGTTCGTATTCGCGCCACGATTCGCCATCGCGATGGAGCCACGGATATTCGAAAGTGTCGGGACGAATTCGTCCGCGAAATCCCCGCCCCAGATCGACTCCCCGCCCGTGCCAGTACCCAGCGGATCGCCGCCCTGAATCATGAAGTCTGGAATGACGCGGTGAAAAATCAGCCCAGCGTAAAATCCGCGTTCCGTAAGTCCGACAAAATTTTCAACTGTTTTGGGCGTCTGATCCGGCGTGAGTCGTAGCCAAATTTCGCCGAGGCTGGTCGTCATTTTGGCGACGGTGTCCCCGACGACTGCGCAGCGATCTTGTTTCGTAGAGTTTGCTTCACAGTCATAAGCTGGAATTTCACCGAGTGAAATGGTTTTGGCAGGCATGGTAGAGGCGTTAGTGGAACAAGGTGAGAATTCACAATCCGGCGGGACGCGCCCGACCGAGGAACCGTCCGGACAAATTTTGGCATCCTGAGTGCAAAACACGACGGCGTCGGATTTATCAGGAGCGTCGCTCTGATCGACTGGTACCGCGCCGCAACCCGCGAGCAAGAAAACAAAAGCGGAGGCAAAGAAAAATTTTTTCTGCATGGTAAAAATTAATTTAATTAGCTGGAGTAGTTGCGTCTTCAACGACAACCTCGTCTGAACTAGCCGCTGGCGTGACTGTCTCGGCAGGAGTAGTTGCGTCGGAGCTTTTTTCTTCGACTGTGATTTGGTCGCTCGCTGCTGGAATTAACGGAGCTGCGTCAGCTGTCCCGAGCGTACACTCGCCGCGGAAATACTGCCACTCGTCACATTCCTTGTTGGCAGAATCAGTGCAAACGCCAAATTGACCACCATTCGCATCCGCCCGAATTTCGTAGGCGAAACCGTCAACCAGACATTTGGTCGCGGCTGGATTTGCGAGACCAGTCTCGGCTTCACATTTATTGGCACTGCAATTTTCGAGCTTACCCGCAGCCGAACAAACGCAGGAATTGCAATCATCGCCGAGTGGAACCAGCTCGCCCGGGGCGTAAGCTTTTCCGCTCAGCTCGCAAGCCGTGGACTCTTTCGTAAGTTCCACATCGCCGAACGAACAACCCGCGAGCAGGAGGACCGACAAAGCTAGCAAAGTTTTTTTCATGTTTTGGGGGTTAAATTTTCTCGATTTTAACCTTTTCAATACGATTGCCGAGAACTTTTTCAATCGTAAGTTCCACATTGGCGACGCGGATTTTAGCATTTTTCCTTGGCATTTTAGCTAGCTTCTCAAGCAGCAGGAAAGCCACGCTCTTGCCGTCGAAACGACCCTTCTCGAGCTTCGTGCCGAGCAGCTCATCAATCTCACCAAGCGGCGCCGTGCCAGAAGCGAGCAAAGTGTGTGCGTTAATTTTTTCAATTTCTTCCGCCGCACTGTCCTGCTCGTCCTCAATCTCGCCGACGATTTCTTCGAGCAAGTCTTCGAGTGTGACGATCCCGAGCGTGCCGCCGTGTTCATCGACGACGATGGCGAGATGATTGTGACGCGACTGTAGCTCTTTGAAAAGTGAGCGCGTCGTCCGACTCGCTGGCGTGAAGACCGGCTCGATGAGCGACAATTTTTTGATTGGCGCCGTACGCAAACCATGCCAGGCGAAGAGTTGGCGGAAATTTAAAATACCGATGATCTTATCCACTGAGCCATCGAAGACCGGCAGGCGCGAAAAAGTATGTGAGTGGAAAAATTTTTCGACTGCGGCGACCGTCATGCCTTTTTCGATTGCCGCGATTTCGACCCGCGGCGTCATCACCTCATCGACGCGCGTATCGGTAAATTCGAGCACATTCTGAATCAGCTCTTTTTCGTGCTCTTTGATTTCGCCACTCTGAGTCCCGAGATGAACTGCTGCGACAATTTCTCTTTCAGAAATTTTTTCGATATGGTAAGCACCAAGCGCATGGAGCGTTTTTTCAATCGTCCAGGTGAAAGGTGTGAGAATTTTCTCGAATACTGTGAGTGGAAAAGCAGAAAACAGGGCAACATTTTCGGCATATTTTTGTGCGAAGGCTTTAGGGAAAATCTCACCGAAAATTAGGATGAGAAATGTCATCAAGCCGGTTGCGATTCCGAGCCCGAACGAGCCGAACATTTCAGTAGCAACGACCGTCGCGAGACCTGACGCGAGAATATTGACCAAATTGTTGCCAAGCAAAACCGTCGCGAGCAAACGCTGCGGACGACTCTTGAGCGCAACGACCAATTTGGAGGCACGCGATTTACGCTCGGCGAGCACCTTCACTTTCGCCGGCGAGAGCGAGACGAATGCCACCTCACTCGAAGAAAAAAACGCCGACAAAACTAGAAGGACAAAAAGCGTGAAGTAGGTAAAGAGATGAGGGTCTTCGGACATTTTGTAGGCGCAATTTTAACACAATTTCGGCTAAAATAATGCGGCTGCGGGCGTAGTATAACGGCTATTATGCGAGCTTCCCAAGCTCGAGACGCGGGTTCGACTCCCGTCGCTCGCTCCAGTCTTCGCCCTTCGGGCTACGACTGGCAGGCCAAAACAAGTTCTCCAATTTAATTATTTACTCATTGAGAATTGATTAATTAATTCGCTCCCGTCGTTCAACGGATAGGACTCAAGTTTCCGGAACTTGTGATGCAGGTTCGATTCCTGCCGGGAGCACCAAAAATTTTTGTGATGAATCTTATTAAAATTCGTTCCGCCTGCAAACTCGCCGATGCGATTCTCGCGGAAGTCGTTGGAAATTTGCGGCGCGGGAAATCAGAAATGGAAGTCGCGGCGGAAATTCGGAAGCTTGCGAAAACCAAAACGGACGGACTCGCCTTCCCGCCCATCGTCGCGTTTGGAAAAAATTCAGCCGAGCCGCACCACTCCCCGACTGGGCGAAAATTGAAGATTGGCGACATCGTGAAAATCGACCTCGGTTTTCGCGTCGGCGGTTTTTGTTCGGATTTGACGCGTACTTTTTTCACAGCCGAACCGACCGACTTTCAGCGAAAAATTTATGAGACGGTTTTGGCAGCGCAAAAATTGGGAATTCGCAAAACACGCAGCGGAATTACAGGAAAAGATTTGGATGCGTTCGCACGGAATTTTTTTGAGTCCGTAACCTTCCCCCCTTTCGCAAAGGGGGGTCAGGGGGGATTTGCGAAAAATTTCGTTCATTCACTCGGTCATGGCGTCGGCAGAAGAATTCACCAAAATCCGAAGATTGGACCGAAATCCAAATCGACCTTGAAGCTCGGCGACGTGTTGACGATTGAACCCGGTTTGTATTTCAAAAATCGTTTTGGCATCCGCATCGAGGACACTGTTTCGGTTGGGAAAAATGGCGCGGAGCTGCTCACACATTTCCCGAAAAAATTAAAAATTTTGAAAATCGGCTAAAATGCGTTGGTGCAAAAACAGCCAAAAATCGCGGTAATTCAATTCCCCGGCTCGAACTGCGAGCTCGAGACGGCACGTGCCGTCGTACGCAACGATATGCTCGCCGAGCATTTTCGCTGGAACGAGAAGAAGAGTTTGAAAAGCTTTGCTGGTGCGATTTTGGTCGGTGGCTTCAGCTACGAAGACCGCGGACGCAGCGGTTTGATTGCTTCGAAAGATCCGCTGCTGAAAGAAGTTTTTGCCCTGGCGAAGCGCGGTGGCGTGGTGCTTGGAATTTGTAACGGCGCCCAAGTCTTGGTCGAGACCGGACTCGTGCCGAATTTCGAATTTGGGAAATCGACGCTCGCACTCACCCACAACCGCCGCGTGAAAAATGGTGCCGTCGTCGGTGAAAATTTTTATAACGATTGGGTTTTTGTCCGCCCGCAAAAAAATCGCGCCAATGCCTTCAATCAGTTCGAGGAAGAAAATTTGCGCATTCCAGTCGCGCACGCCGAGGGACGCTTTTTTTCGGAAGACGCTGATTTGATTGGCAAAATCGTGGAAGAAAATTTGAATGCTTTTGTTTACTGCGATGCAGAAGGAAACATTCAGCCGGAATTCCCGACGAATCCGAATGGCTCGATTCTGAATCTCGCCGGTGTGACGAATGCGGCGGGCAATGTCTGCGCCTTGATGCCGCATCCCGAGCGCACGCCAATCGGCGATCCGATTTTTCAATCAATGCGCCGCTGGATCTTGGGCGAAGTCGAGAAACCCCAAGCGCGCAAAATTAAATTTGCTGCGCCGGTTTCGAAAATTTTGGCTGCGCCAAAAACTGACGTCGAACTTTTCGTGAAGCTAAAAATCACGGACAATGAGGCGCTCTCGGTCGGTCGCGCCGCTCAACTGGATTTAGAGAAATTCAGATGGTTTGGGTTTCAATTCACAAATTCGTTAACCCACGAGATATCTCGTGGGTTAACTCCAATAGTAAAAACCAATTTAGAAAAAATCATTCGCAGCGGCAGCTTATTAAATGCTGAAAAAGAAGAGGTTTTTGTGAAGTTCGCTGGCAAGGTGTGGAAATTTTCCAAAGACCACGGACTCGTCGCCGCGCAATTCGCGCTACCGAAAAATCGAATTCTCGCCCGCGAAAAAGAAGCCAGTCTCGACGAATCGCGCGAACAAACTTTGAATAACCTGCTCGGCAAATCCGCCGTCCGAAATTTCACCAGTGGAGTTTTGTGGGGCACAGAAGAAGCAAAAGCGAAATTTGAAAAAGCCATCGCAGCGAACTTTTTTCATCATCCAGCTGCTATGGAGTTAGTAGCTTGTAGTTTGTAGTCAGTAGATTTTTTACCTAAAAATGAAGAGTAATTTTCAAAAACTTCTCGTTTGGCAAAAATCGATGACTCTTGTTGCCGAAATTTATAAAGCAACTGAAACCTTCCCAGCGAATGAAAAATTCGGTCTAACCTCACAAATGCGCCGAGCCGCTGTTTCAATTCCTTCAAACATTGTCGAAGGATACGAAAGAGAAACCAAAAAAGATTTTGCGAATTTTTTAATTATCGCCAAAGGCTCAGCTGGCGAACTGGAAACCCAAATCCTAATCGCACTCTTGTTGGAGTATCTGCCAAAAGAAAAATCTGAAGTGATAAACCTAAAGATTGTCGAAATTAAAAAAATGCTCACTGCCCTAAGAAAAAAGATTCTACTGACTACTAACTACTGACTACCTACTGCTATGTGTGGAATCATTGCCTTTCTCGGAAACCGTGACAACGCCGGCAAAATCGTCGTCGATGGTTTGAAAAAATTGGAATACCGCGGCTACGATTCTTTCGGCTTCGCCGAAAAGATTGGTGACAAAATCCGCGTTTCGAAAAGCGTCGGCAAAATTTCGGAATTCAAGGAGACTGCCAAAACTTTCGCGAAAACTAATCTCGCTTTCGGTCACACGCGCTGGGCGACGCACGGCAAAGTGAATCGCGTGAATGCGCACCCGCACGCCTCAGCCGATGGCAAGGTCGTCGTCGTGCATAATGGCATCGTCGAGAACCACGCCGAGCTGCGCAAAATGCTCGAGAAAAAAGGTGTGAAATTCGTGAGCGAGACCGACACCGAAGTGATTCCGAATTTGATTGCGGACTTTTTGCGGAAAAATTCACCGCGCGAAGCCGTGCGTAAAACCGCGCAAAAATTAGTCGGGCGCTTCGCTTTCGTCGCGGCCATCGCCGGCGAAGCGAAACTTTTCGCCGCGAGAAACGGATCACCTTTGATTCTCGGCATTGAAAAATTTTATCCGAAGTCGGACGAAAAACTTTTGGCGAAAGTCGATGGCTCGGCTTTCTTCATCGGCAGCGATGTCCCCGCCTTTTTGGATTTTACGCACGATGTGGTTTATCTCGACGACGGCGAGCTAGTCGAGATCGAGGAGTCTCCGATGAAAGACCATTTCCACGGACATTTTTTCGAAATCGCCAGTGGTCGCCCAATCAAGAAACGCGTGATCTCGATCGACCTCAAAGCGAGCCGCGCGGAAAAAGGCGACTTCACGCACTTCATGCTGAAGGAAATTTTCGAACAAAAGGAAACGATCACGCGCGCACTGAATCAAGACGAGAAACAAATCGAGCGCGTCGCGGAATTGATTCGCCGAAGTTTCGGGACTTTTTTCATCGGCTGCGGCACCGCCGGCAAAGTCTGTGCGACCGCGGAATATCTTTTTGCGAAGATTGCGCGCCGCCATGTGAATGTGATTTTCGGCAGCGAGTTCGACACGCAGGAAGCTTTTTTGACCGACCGCACGCTGCTCATCGCGGTCAGCCAGTCCGGCGAGACCGCCGATATTTTGGAAGCTTACAAAATCGCCAAACAGAAAAAAGTGAAAACTGTCGGCGTGGTAAATGTCGCCGGCAGCTCAGTCGCGCGCCAATCGGATGTCGTCCTGCCGGTGAATGCCGGTGTGGAGAAAGCCGTCGCCTCGACCAAAGCGACGACCGCGCAGCTCGCGATTTTGACCCTGCTCGCTTTCACCGTCGCGGGCAAACTCGAAGAAGGCAAAAGAGTCTTGGCGGAAGCTGCCAGCTCAATCAATGATTTTCTGAATCCGCGCTACTCCGCACACTTGGAAAAAATCGCCCGCAAAATCAAAAAGGTCGAATCACTCTACATCATCGGCAAAGGCGCAGACTATCCGATGGCGCTCGAAGCCGCGATCAAATTGCAGGAGGTCAGCTACATTCACGCCGAGGGTTTCGCGGCTGGAGAATTGAAACACGGACCGCTCGCGCTGATTACGAAAGGCACACCACTCATCGCTTTCGTCCCGATGGGCAAATTCCGCGCGGATGTCCTGTCAAATGTCGCGGAGGTGAAAGCGCGCGGCGGGCGCATCATCGGCGTCTCGCCGAAGAATGACGACCTTTTCGATGAATGGATCCGCGTGCCCGCCGTCGGCGCCGCGCAGCCAATCGTAAATATCATCCCGATTCAGCTCCTCGCCTACCACCTCGCCGTGCTGCGGAAAAATAATCCCGACCTGCCGCGGAATTTGGCGAAGTCAGTCACTGTTAAATAAAACTGAAGCCCGCCGAAACCCGAAGGGTGAAGACTGGGCGAAGAGTGTGACGGTGAAGTAAAAGAGTTTGCACTAATTTTTTACTCAAAATAGTTGTTACTGGTCGGCATCAAAATGCTATTATCACTTCTTATAATTTTTTCACAATGAACACGACTGGAGAATTTACCATCGAAAAGAACGATATGATACTGGCTTCTTTCCTAGAAGTGAAAGATGTCAATGATTTTGTTAATAAATCAAGAGAAGTAACAAAAATGTGCAAAAACGCAACATTACAAATAATCGGCGGTATCGGTCAAAGAGACGAGCTGAGTCTTCTCGTGTCACCCGATGATTGGAAAAAAAACCGAACACAACTGGAAAAAATACTCGGAAAACCTAATCACACTAAAACTTTATCCTGTGGGGTCACATCGATAAGCAGCGTCTATGATGACTGTCAGGAGTGTTAAGTCTTAGATAAACAAATTTTCGTCATTGCGAAATTTTTAATCGGATTGTCGATGAGCAGTTTTGTCTTTCCCCCACTCGATCAGAGTAGGGAACGGACATGTCCGTTCCCTACCTATTTCTTTGCGCGTGTTTTGTAGGGAATAAAAATTTTTATTCCCTACGCGACAAAATTGTAATCTCGATTTGTAGGGAACGCAGATCTGCGTTCCCTACTTTGTAAAATCTCACTGTGGGTGCAGATTAAAAAAATAGCCTAATCTGATGTGGAAGCGTTGCGTGCAATTTTCATTCCCACATTTTTATTTCCAAAATCCTCCGCGCTTTCGCAATCACCGCAAGCATGATTTTTTCTCCGCATTGCAAAACCAGGATAAAATCAGTCCGACCTAACTTACCAAAATGAAAATTTTGAAAGTCGCTTTGCTCACACCGCTACTGGTTTTGGCAGCCTGCGGCGGCGAGGCGAAAACTGAGATTGTCGAACAGCCAAAGACTGTCGCGATTTCAGATGTGAAATTGTGCTTGGAAGTAGGAGCGCAAAACGAATGCCCTGCCGATTTACGCGCCTTCCCTGATAGCGCAGCACAAATTTCAGTCTCGGCAGTGATTAGTAATCCCTCCACCGTAGCGGAAGCTGTTTTCGATTGGCGCTACCTCGGCGGAGAAACCCCAAAGGCGATTAATTCTGCCACGATCAAAAGCGCTGAAATCGTCCGCGTCGCCTCCTCGACTCTAAGCATGGTCGATCATGAATGGCCCGCAGGCAAATACGAAGTCATCGTCACCGCGGGTACGCAAGAAGCTCGCGCAGATTTTACGGTGGTGCATGTGGACTGATCCCAGATTTAGAAATCTCTCCGTCCTTTCATCGCTGCCGCGAGCGTCACTTCGTCAGCGTAAGACAATTCTGAGCCAGTCGGTAGGCCGCGAGCGATGCGCGTGATTTTGATTTGAAATGGCTGCAGCTGCTTCGTGATATAGGACGCTGTCGCTTCACCCTCGACCGAAGGATTCATCGCGAGAATAATTTCTGTGACACCACCGCGCTCGACCCGCCGCAGCAAATCCACAATCGTGAGACTTTCCGGACCGATGCCTTCGAGCGGATTGAGCACGCCGTGCAGGACATGGTAGCTGCCTTTCCACGCGCCCGCTTTTTCGAAAGCCAAAACATCGAGCGCTTCCTCGACCACGCAAATCTGCGAAGCGTCGCGCTCGGTATCTTCGCAAATCTCACACTGCTCGCTCGTCGCGATATTGCGGCAGCACGCGCAAAGTCGTAAATCTTTTTTCAAATTCGTCGCCGCTTCACCGAGCTCCCGCGCCAAATTTTCGGGCGAACGCACGAGATGAAAAACCAGCCGCGTCGCGGTCTTCTCGCCGATGCCTGGCAGACTCGCGAAAGCATCAATCATCCGCGAAATTGAACTGGGAAAATTTTTCACCCCTGCATTTTAGCTATCATCGCCCCTCAATCAAATTTGTAGAACCGACAAACATCTTCGATTCTTTTTCTTAAGTCTGAAAAATATTTAAATTCGCGCACCTCGAAATGAGCCGGATAAATTTGCAGACAAGATCCATTTTCGTGTTGGACACAAATAATTTTTAATTTTTCACCAAGCTCAATCAGCCCCAGCTTATAGAGCGACGACAAAGGGCTGAGGCGAAAAAAATTAGGCAACTCACCGCTTTGATTGTCTGCTGTTTTTTGACTCACGCACTTTTGTTTTTTATTTTTATGTCCTATCTCAAACTTGAAATGCTCGGTCAACAAACAAATTAAATTAAGCCTTTTGCGGTCTTGGTTAATCAACTTCAGCATCAAAGCTTCATGCTGTTGCTGAGTCATCGCCAGAAGAGCACTACCGTGTTCGTCCGGAATAATTGTTAGTTGATTTGGGAGATTTTGCTCAAGATTATTCTTCTGTAAAAATAATCGCCCCTCGTCGACTGGAACCGAGACACGACCTTTGTGATCGACTACGCAGAAGCCTGGACATCTTTCGGAGTCGGGTGCTTCACTTTTTTTATTCACAAAAAATAATAAACGAGCCTTCTTTTTAAACCAAAAAGCCCCGACAGTCAAGCGAGGCTTTTTGTTAAGTAACTTGAGAGACTAATTTTCGATGTATTTTTTGAGTTCCCACGGCGAGACATAGAGACGATACTCGTCGTACTCCTCACCTTTGGCGGCAATGTATTTCTCACAGAAGTGCGGACCGAAAGCGTCGAGCAAAACTTTGTCTTTGGAGAAATTATCGACCGCCTCCGCGAGATTGCCCGGCAAAGTCTTGATCTTGTACTTCTTCGCCTGCGCATCGTTGAATTCGAAAATGTTTTCATTGACTGGCAGCGGTGCTTTCATTTTGTTGCGCACGCCGTCGAGACCAGACGCGAGCATCGCCGCGAAAGCGAGGTAAGGATTGCAGCTCGGATCCGGGCAGCGCAGCTCGACACGCGTCGCCTTCGACGCGAGCTTCGGATTGATCCGTGGCAAGCGAATCAAAGCACTGCGATTCGTCGTGCCCCACGCGATGTAAACCGGCGCTTCGTAGCCCGGGACAAGTCGTTTGTAGGAATTGACCGTCGGATTCGTGACGGCGGCGAAAGCGGAAGCGTGATCGAGCAAACCCGCGATGAAGTGTTTGGCAAGTTCGCTCAGGCCGTTTTCATCTTTCGTGTCGTGGAACAGATTTTTACCCGTCTTGAGCTCAGCCAAACTTTGGTGCGTGTGCATGCCAGAACCGTTTTGACCCTGAATCGGCTTCGGCATGAATGTCGCGTGGAGATCGTATTTTTGCGCAATCGCTTTGAGCGCACATTTGAAGAGCACGGCGGAATCAGCCGTCTGGAGCGCATCGGCGTAGCGGAAAGAAATTTCGTGCTGTCCGGGAGCGACTTCGTGGTGCAGCGTCTCGACTTGGATGCCGAGCGCGATCAGCGCCGAGGACATGTCTTTGCGAATGTGCGCCGCGAGATCCGTCGTGAAATCGAAGTAACCGGCTTGGTCATTCGGGAGCGAGGAAATCGTGCCGTCCTCTTTCTTTTTGAAAAGAAAAAATTCGAGCTCCGGACCAGTGTTAAATTGAAAACCCATCTTCGCTGCTTCGGCAATTTGCTTCTTCAAAATCTGGCGCGGATCGCCCATGAAAGGCTCGCCATTTGGCAGGTAAACATCGCAGATGAAAAGCGCCGTTGGCGTGCTCCCCCACGGCAAAACGCGGAAGGTATCGAGGTCGAGCACGAGATACATGTCACTCTCGAAAATACGCGTGAAGCCTTCGATCGAGCTGCCATCGAACCAAACATTGTTGTCAATCGCGCCCTCGAGCTGCGAGACCGGAATCGTGATTGATTTCACCATGCCGTGGATGTCAGTGAAATGCAGATTGACGAACTCAATCTCGTTCTTTTTTACCTCGGCGAGGATTTGGTCTTTGGAGGCCATTTTGTAGGGGTTAAAAAGCAGAAAACGATCACCGAATATCTTTGGGAGAAATGGTGAAAAGGAATTACGGGCGAATTTTAGCCAAATTTTTTGTTAAATCAATTAGATTTCCTTTACAAATTTTTAATTTTATTGCTCTATCTCACACTTTTAGATTATTTTGTCAAGTTATTTTTAAATTTTTCGAAAGAATTGAGCGCGAATCGACTTTAGCACTTTTTGAAATTTAGCTAAAATCCAGTGCGATGCAGCTCAAAATGCTTGTCTCCGGCAAAGTCCAAGGCGTCTGGTACCGCGCCTCGACTGCGAAGATCGCCTGCGATTTAGGTCTGAAAGGCTATGCGAAAAACTTGAGCGATGGCTCAGTCGAGATTGTCGCGATCGGCGCGAAAGCACCACTAGAAAAACTCAGAAAATGGTGCGAACTCGGACCGAGCAAAGCGCAGGTCGATTGGGTCGCAGAAGAGTGGAGCGAGTCAGCGGAAAATTTCGCGGACTTCGCCGTGATTTAATTCGCGAGTTTGGCGGCAATAGCCGCGGTCACTGCTGCGACCGACTGCGTGCCATCGATTTCCACCAGTCTCCCCTCGGCACGGTATTTTTCAATCGCCGGGACAGTCTCATTTTCGTAAACATCAAGCCGCGTCGCGATCGCCTCCGCTGTATCATCCGCGCGAATTTTTAATTCACCGCCACAAACCGGACATTTCTCGAGCGCAGCAGAATTATCTTTCGCGCCGAAAATTTTGCCACAACCCGCGCAAGTCTTGCGACCGAGCAAACGCGTGAGCGCCTCCTCGCGCGTCAGGGCGATGTAGACCGCGAGCGGTCGCCGACCGACTTTAGCGAATTCCGCTTCGAGCGAGGCGCGTTGTGATTCGCTGCGAGGAATTCCGTCGAAAATCGCCGTCTCGTTTTCAGGCAAATTCTGCAAAAAATTCTCGACGATTTCCATCACGATTTCATTCGGGACTAATTTGCCCGCCGTCGTAATCTCTTTCACTTTTTGTCCGAGCGGCGAATCTTCACTCGCCAATTTGCGCAACTGTCCACCCGTCTCGAAAATTTTGTAGCCGAATTTGTCAGCGAGAATGCGCGCCTGCGTGCCTTTGCCACTGCCCTGCATCCCGAAGAGAATGATGTCTTGCATGAGAAAAAATTAGTAAAAAGATTCTACTTGAGGTTTGGTTTTTTCGGAACCAACAACGGCATAAAGTCATTATTCCATCGATCGCTTGTGCGAACAAAAAAATCTTTTTGTTGAGTAGTCAATCTTTCATCATTAGAAACCTGCATCGCTAGACTAATTGCTTCTCTTAGAATTTGGGCAAAGTCTAATTCTGGATTAAAACTAAACTTCTCGCCTCCTCCGAAACAGCTCAAAATAAGGTCTCGAGCGACTAATTGGGTCGCGCTTCCTTCTTTCGAGAAAAGAACTAAATCTGAGGGTAAATGCGAAACATCCGAGCAATGTATTTTGACCATCCTAAAAAAATGAAAGATGTTTCTTATTAAAACTTATTCTTTAGTTAAAACTGCTTTAATCCGCCTCACTCCCGCCGAGCTCGACTCTTCTTTTTTAATTTTGAAATGCCCGAGCTCGCCTGTATTTTTCGCGTGTGGTCCGCCGCAGATTTCTTTCGACACATCGCCCACCGAAAAAACTTTTACTTTCTCACCGTACTTGGAATCGAAGACTCCGACCGCGCCGGAGGCTTTCGCCTCATCGACCGACAGCTCGGCACAATCGACTGGCAGGTCGCGCGCAATCGCGTCGTTAACAAATTGTTCGACTGCGGCAATCTGCTCCGGCGTCATTTTTTCAGAATGATTGAAATCGAAACGCAATCGTTCCGCTGTAATGTTCGAGCCTTTTTGCGAAATGTGATCTCCTAAAATTTTTCGCAAGGCGGCATTCAGCAAATGCGTCGCTGTGTGCAACTGCGAGACAGTCTCAGAATCATCCGCCAAGCCACCTTTGAATTTCCCAGCCGAAGCTGTGCGCGACTGGTCGGCGTGCGCCTTTTGCGCTGCGAAAAATTTTTCCGGATTTTGAATCGCTGAATTTTTTTCGCGTAAAAATTCTTCGGTTAGCTCCAGCGGAAAACCAAAAGTTTCGTAAAAATAAAAGGCTTTTTCGCCGTCGACTGAGTTATTTTTTTCGAGAAAGCTCGCAATCTCACGCTCGCCTTTTTCCAAAGTTTTCTTAAATTGGTTTTCCTCCTTTTCAAATTCGAGCAAAATCTTGGCGGAATTTTGGACGAGCTCAGGATAATGTTTGCCCGCGTTTTCAATCACGACTTCGACAATCTGCGTCGTGAAAGTTTGTGTGAAATCGAAGCCGAGTTTGCGTGCCTCGCGAATCGCTCGACGAATCAAACGCCGCACGATGTAGCCCGCATCGACATTCGACGGTGGCACACCGCGCGGATCACCGATGATAAACGACGCGGCGCGCAGATGGTCGGCGACGATGCGTTCGGAGCGTTCGCGCTCTTGTAGGGAATGGGCATGCCCATTCCCTACTGATAATTCTTTAATCTTCGCGATAATCGGCGCAAACAAATCTGTCTCGAAAACAGTCGGCTGTTTTTGCAGAATCGCCGCGACGCGATCCAGACCCATGCCGGTGTCGACATTTCTTTGCGCCAACGGAATGAATTTACCCTCAGCGGTTTTCTCGAACTGCAGGAAAACATCATTCCAAATCTCGACCCAGCGCGGATCTTCACAGCTTTCTTGAAAACTGTTCGGTGCCGCTCCGTCGCCCGTCCAAAAAAACATTTCGGAATCCGGACCACACGGTCCCGTCTGCCCCGCCGGTCCCCACCAATTATTTTTCTTCGGTAGCTTGGCAATCCGATTCTCCGGCATGCCCAAACTTTTCCAAATCTCGAAACTCTCAGCATCGAAAGGTGCATCGTCGTCCCCGGCGAAAACTGAGACGGCTAATTTCTCGAGCGGAAATTGCAAAACCTGCGTCAAAAATTCGAAGCTCCAGCTGAGTGCTTCTTTTTTCCAATAATCCCCGAGCGACCAATTGCCGAGCATTTCGAAAAAAGTCAGATGGCAGCAATCGCCGACCTCATCAATGTCGCCAGTGCGAATACATTTCTGACAGCTGGAAAGTTTCGTACCTGCCGGATGTTTTTCGCCCAGTAAATAAGGCACGAGCGGATGCATGCCCGCCGTCGTGAAAAGTACGGTCGGATCGTTTTCGGGAATGAGCGAAGCCGACGGCAAAATCGCGTGACCACGCGCCGCGAAAAATTCGAGATATTTTTGGCGAAGTTCGTCGGATTTCATACGGCGCATTTTACAACAAAATGTTTCTTATTTTTGCGGTATTTTGTCGAATTACTTCTTCGGCAAATTGTCTCAAGCCTGCCTCAATGGCTATTATATTTTCCAAGAGTGTTTGAGCTCCTTGCGGATCATGCAATGCCATAGCAGAAACCGTGTCCCGATAAACATCAAACCTGGCCAGCAGTTGATCTAACCTTGCGTTTATTAATTTTTTATTTTCAGAAACACCAAAATCACAAGTCGACTGAAGGAGCTCGGTCAAAGACTCTAATTTTGAATTCATAGGAATGAATTCTATCAGGTTTTTGTTTTTTCATCGCAGCCTATTTCTTTTCTGTCGGCTCAATTTGTTCGAAAAGCGCTTGGAGCGCGTCTGGGGTTTCTTTTGCGACCGGACTGTTCAGCTGCAAAAACAAATCTTTTTTCATGTCTAAAAGGTCTTGCGCCAAACTAATGCAATTCTGAATGCGCTCATTGCCTGGCTCTAACTTAAGAATTGCGCCCCAAGACGCAATCGCCCCGACAAAATCATTGCGAAAATACTGATCCAATCCTCGCTTGGCAGCAAATTCTGCAGGAGAATTTTGACCTTTTGACTTGATGGCTTCGCGCACCTCCTCTGCAACCGCGCCCGTAATTTTGCCTAACAAATCAGTCTGTTTTTTGTCGAGAATTTTTTGGGAAGACTCAATCAAATTCTTCGCGACTTGGTCGTCCGGATTTAACTTGAGAGCTTCGCGCCCAGATTCGCTGGCACCAGCAAAATTATTCTCTTTGAAAAACTGCTGCAATCCCAGCTCAATGGGCGACAGCTGCTTCTCTTTTGCTGCCGACGGATTCTCGAAAGTTTTTCCCATGTTGGTTTTTGTTAGTAATTTTGTAATTGTATTTTAACAAAAATCACTAAAAAAATCAATGCTTCGCGGCGGCGTGGATGAAGCCGAGGAAAAGCGGGTGCGGACGAAATGGACGCGAGAGAAATTCCGGATGAAATTGGCAGCCGAGCATGAAAGGATGATTTTTGATTTCGGAAATCTCGACGAGATCCACATCCGGATTGATGCCCGCGAAACGCAGACCGGATTTTTCCAGTACTGCGCGATAATCGTTGTTCACTTCGAAACGGTGGCGGTGACGCTCGGAAATAATTTTTTGACCGTAAAGTTTGTGCGACAACGATCCGGCTTGCAGCTCACAGCGGTAAGCACCGAGCCGCATCGTGCCGCCTTTCTTGAGAATTTTGCGCTGGTTCGGAATGAAATTAATGACTGGATTTTTGGTCGTCGGATTGAATTCCTCCGAATTCGCATCAGGCAAATTGAGGACATGGCGCGCGAACTCGATCACGAGAATCTGCATGCCGAGACACAGCCCGAGATAAGGAATTTTGTTTTCACGCGCGTATTCCGCGACCCGAATCTTGCCCTCGACTCCCCGCTCGCCGAATCCACCCGGCACGAGAATTCCACTCGCCGATTTGATTTTGTCCCACTCCGGCGAATCTTTTTTGGTCAGCTTTTCGGAATTCACCCAAACACATTCGAGTCCATGACCGGCAGCCAGAGCCGCCGCCTTGAGTGCTTCATTGACGGAAATGTAAGCATCGTCGAGATCAGTGTATTTCCCGACGCAGGCGATTTTGAGTTTCTTCTTTTCGAGCGTACATGCCACCGCCAATTTTTCCCACTTTTCGAGCTTCGGTCTTTTGAGCGGCAGGTCCAGTTTTTTCTCGATGATTTTGGTAATGCCCGACTTTTCGAAATTAGCCGGAATACAGTAAATCGAATCAACTGTCGGCGCAGGAATCACGCACTCTTCGGTGACATCACAGAACAAAGCAATTTTTTTGATGTGCTTCTGTTCAATCGGCAGATCCGAGCGCGCGAGAATCAAGTCCGGCGCAATGCCGATTCGGCGCAGCTCGCGCACGGAAGCCTGCGTCGGTTTGGTCTTGAGCTCGCCCGAAGCCGCGAGATACGGCAGCAGTGTGAGATGCACGAATAAGGTTTGCGCCGCACCGAGCTGATAGCGCATGTGACGAATCGCTTCGAGGAAAGGCTCGCCCTCGATGTCACCGACTGTTCCGCCGATTTCAACTAAGACGACATCGGCTTTCGAAACTTTCGCGGCGAGCAGAATGCGCTCGCGAATCGTGCGGGTAATGTGTGGAATGATTTGAATCGTCCCGCCGAGGAAATCACCGCGGCGTTCTTTTTCCAAAACTTCGAGATAAATTTGCCCAGAAGTCACCGTCGATTCTTTGGTCAGTGGCACATCGATGAAGCGCTCGTAATGACCGAGGTCGAGATCCGTCTCCGCACCATCGTCCGTGACGAAAACTTCGCCGTGTTGAAAAGGCGACATCGTCCCCGGATCGACATTGAGATAGGGATCGAGCTTCATCGGGAAGACGGAAAAACCCGCCGACTTCAAAAGCGCGCCGATGGAAGCTGTCGCAATCCCCTTCCCGAGAGAAGAGCAGACTCCGCCGGTGACGAAGATAAATTTAGTTTTCATCAAAAAACGGGAGTGATTGTATCACAATTTTTATTAAACTCATCCTCCGAAAGCATCTAATTGTTGCTAGTAAATTCCCACAGCTGCTTAAATTTTTTATCGTCTTTTTTATTTTTTAATCTGTTTATTCTACTGAAAAAACAAGGCTCGACCAATGTTTTTTTGCTAAAATCCTCCCGATGAAACTCTCTCAATCGCTCTCCCAAACGAGCAAAACCGTCGCGCACGACGCCGATTCCGTGAATGCGAAATTATTGACGCAGGCTGGCTTCGTGAAAAAAGAAGCCGCGGGGGTTTATTCTTATTTACCGTTTGGTCGCCAAGTTTTGGCGAAGATCGAGCAAATCGTCCGCGAGGAAATGAACGCCGTCGGCGGTGAGGAAGTTTTGATGCCCGCACTGACGCCGCTCGAGAATTGGAAAAAAACGGGGCGCGACACCGTCGATATCGCCTTTCACCCGACAGAGAAAACCGTGCTCGGCTGGAGTCATGAAGAAATCGTCACGCCGCTCGCCAAAACGCGAATCAAAAGTTATCGTGATCTGCCGCTCTGCGTTTACCAAATTCAGACGAAATTTCGGAATGAGGCGCGCGCGAAATCCGGTCTCATGCGCGGTCGCGAATTTTTAATGAAAGACATGTACTCTTTCCACGCGACCAAAGAAGATTTCGAGCAATACTATGAACGCGTGAAAGCCGCTTATTTCAAAGTGTTTGAGCGCGTCGGTTTGAAAAGTTTTTTGGTGAAAGCGGGCGGCGGCGAATTCACGGAAAATATTTCGCATGAATTCCAAGTGCTGACTGAGGCGGGCGAAGACAAATTAAAAATTTGTGAAAAGTGCGGACTCGGCTGGAACGCGGAAATGGAAATCGCTAAATGCGAAAAGTGCGGCGGCGAATTGATTGAAAAAAAAGGCGCGGAGGTCGGTAATATTTTCGACCTCGGCACGAAATACTCGGATGCGTTTGAGCTGAATTTCGCTGATGAAAAAGGCGCGCAACGAAAAGTTTTGATGGGCTGCTACGGCATCGGCGTCTCGCGGCTCGTCGCGACCATCGCCGAAACCTGCCATGATGCAAAAGGGCTGATTTGGCCGGAAAGCGTCGCACCATTTCAAGTTCACTTAATCGTACTCGGCGACGACAAAAAAGTCTTGACAGAAGCTAAAAAAGTTTATGAAGCATTATCGGTAAAAAGCGAGGTGCTTTTCGATAATCGCGACCTGCCAGCGGGCGTGAAATTCGCTGACGCTGATTTAATCGGTATTCCACTGCGTTTGGTGGTTTCACCGAAAACACTCGCAACTGATAGTGTCGAAATCAAAAAACGCTCGGCGGAAGCTTCGGAATTGGTCTCGCTAAAAAATTTGCTTGCAAAAATGTTTTGAAATACTAAAATTCGGGTAAATTTTTTAACCCCTCAAAAAATGAAGAAAATGCTCACGGTCGCTGGACTCACTTTGCTCGCCCTCGCTGGTTGCCAATCTGGCGGCGAACTGAAAGGTGACGATGTCGCTCCGGCGGAAGGAATGGTCAATGAAGTCGTCTTGCCTCCGGTTGGTGAAATCACTCCAGTCGAGACCACATTGCCGACTGACACAGAGAACACAATCGAAACAGAAATGCCTGTCGCTGGCGATGTTTCACCTGAGGTCAACTACTAATTAGACCTCTTACCAAGGTAAAATAAACCACCCTCTTAACCGGGGGTGGTTTTTAGTTGCCGTTTAGGAAATTACGCAAGAGCAAGATGACAGTCCCTGCGACAAGCGGAACAGTCACATTGTCGTTTAAAAGCTTTTGATTCAGGCGAATTTCCATCGCCTCGAAAATCATCGCAATGATCGCGCAGATGAAAGCTTCGAAAGGTGTGACGAAAACCATCGCCGCCGCGCCACCGAAAGCCGCACCCGCAATCGTGCCTTCGAAAAGTTTTTTGTCGGAAAGTTTGGTTTTGAGATGACCGAATGGACCGACGAGTGAGCTCACTCCATCCCCGACCGCGAGCACGAGAATCGACGCGTAGGCGACATCGCGCGGAAAAAGCTGCAGTGCCAAAATCACACCGATGAAGTAAGTGATTACACCTTTGCCGGGACGCACCTGTTTGCGTTCGAATTTGTCGAGAAACCAACCGATAATCGGCAAACGCCGTCGCGTCGAAATCCACGAGACCAGAATGCCTGCGGCCAAAATCCAAAATAAATCGAGCGAATCGAGAATGCCGCGCTTAAGCAGACAGACGAGCGCGATGCCAAGCAGAATGTGAAAAAGTTGGCGGCGAATTTCGAGCGGCGTCACCGGCATTTTGGTCATTGCTGAAGCGCAGTTAAAGTGAGCAGCGCCTCGAAGCTATCATCCGGGGCGCATTTGTTGGGAATTTCCTTGCCACATTTTTCGCAGCGGTGAATCACGATCCACTCGTCGCGTTTTTGGAAAAGCGCGACTGGCTCCATCTTGCCACGGCAGTCAGCCGCGCGATCTCCCGGCACGGTGCAATCGACATGCAGACTCCACAGACAAAACGGGCAATGGTTGCGCGCGGTTTTGGCGGCAGGTGAAACTGCCCGTCCACAATTAGCACAAGTGAAACCCGAATTCGTCGAATTTTTATCGCGCATGTTTTTCATTTCAAAATCCGATGAAAGTGAGCAAGGTCGAATCGAGCGTGAGCACCGTGAATAAATAAGCGAGCAAAATCCCGCCCATCACATCAGAGAAAAAATGCAGCTCCAGATAAATCCGCGAGAACGCGACGAGCGCGGCGAGCACGAAAAACGGTGCGCTCCACGCCGGCCAAAAAAAGGCTAGGACGAATGCCGAAGCAAAACTACCAGCAGTGTGCGCAGAAGGAAAAGCCGAATCGATCTTGCCGAGATAAGTCTGATGACCGAGTGGCCGCACACGACGAAAAATATATTTCAAAGTAAATGCGCCCCCGGTCGCCAGTAGACAAGTCAGCGTGAGCGCCGCGGCTGAGAAAAAATCGAGATAGCGCAAAACGAAAAAAAATGGGATTACGAAAAGCGTCGCGATGACGAAAGGCGTGAAGGAAATAGCGTTAAAAATTTGCAGAACGACCGGATGAAATTCCCGACGAAATTTTTTGATAGTCTTGAGAGAAAATTCATCCAGACCGTAGAAGCCGGCGGCCGCCAGCGCCGCGATGATTCCGACAAAATACCAATTCAGCATTTTGAGAATTTTATGCTAAATTTGGCGCCATGAAAAAACAAACTTTTTTGATCACTGGCGGCACGGGATTCCTCGGCTGTCACCTCGCACGAAATCTCGTGCAGCGCGGTCACCGCGTGAAGCTGCTCGACCTCGAGACACTGAATGAACCTGACCTCTGGGGCAAGGTCGAGAACTATGTCGGCGATATTCGCAATCGCATTTTGGTCGATCGACTAATGGCGGATGTCGATGTCGTGATCCACGCTGCCGCCGCGCTACCACTCGCGAAGCCGAAGGAAATTATCGATACAACTGTGCGCGGTACGAAAATAATTTTGGAAGAAGCGAAGAAAAATAAAGTGGGGCGCGTAGTTTATATTTCCTCGACAGCGGTCTACGGCGTGCCGATGAAGCACCCCATCGTCGAGACTGATCCGCGCGTCGGTGTCGGACCGTATGGTCATGCGAAAATCGCGGCGGAAGAATTGTGTGAAAAATTCCGCAAAGAAAAAATGGTAATCACAATCATTCGTCCAAAAACTTTCATCGGAACAGGTCGCCTCGGCGTCTTCCAAATTCTCTTCGACTGGGTGCGCCGTGGTGCGAAAATCCCCGTCATTGGCAACGGTCAAAATCGCTATCAGCTAATGGATGTCGAAGATCTCGCGAATGCGGTCTGGCTCGCCGCGAGCAAACCAGCAAAACTCGCGAACGACACTTTCAATGTTGGCGCGAAAAAATTCGAAACCGTCGCCAAAGATTTGAATAGTTTTTTCCGCAAAGTCGGCAGCAAATCCCGCGTGCTGAAAACTCCGGCGGGATTAATCAAAGGCACGCTCGCGCTTTTCGAGCGGCTCGGGCTCTCCCCGCTCTACGCCTGGGTCTATGCGACCGCGGACAAAGATTCATTCGTCTCGACGGAAAAAATCGAGAAGCAGCTCGGCTGGCGCGCGAAGTATTCGAATTCTGACACACTCATCCGGACTTTCGAGTGGTACGCGAAACACTGGAAAGAGTACGAATCAGCAACCGGGATCACACACCGCGTCGCTTGGAAGCAAGGGATCCTGAAGATTGCGCGTTTCATTTTGCAATAAAAAAACTTCGACAACTTGCAGTCGTGTTTCAAGTTTGAAATTGAGAATTTTTAGTTTTCTCGCTAATTTGGCATAGTGGTTCTCGGCAAGCGGAATGACAAATTGATCGGTTTCTTGAATTTGTTTGCGAACAAAATCTACAGCTGTTGCGAGCTCGTCTGCAGAAGCTTTGCTTGCTTGATCTAAAATTCGACCGCACGACATTAGGTTTTTGAGACGATCAATAGTCTTGATGAAAACTGCTTCTGGCTCCTGATTGAGCTTTTCAAAATATCGACATGGACTAAGTTTGATTACTCTTCCTTTTGGCGACAAACGATATTTCGAAACTAAGCGGGTCAAGACTTCGACCACTCGACCACGAAAAAGCTGAACTAGTTCGTCGCGTTTTCTTCTCTTAACCCACTTGTCGTCTTCACGAACATCGTGCAATAAAGCAGCCATGACGGCAGCTGGTCCGCCACCCATTTCCAAAACAGAGAGCGCGACCTCAAGCGGATGAATCACATAAGGCAACCGCTCGCCTTTTGAATTTTTTTCTTTACGCGTTTGCCCTTTGTGAAAAAGACAAGCCTGCACCCAAGCAAATTGAATTCGCTTCTTGTCTTCTTCTTGAAAATTAGCCTTGCCCAAAGCAGACTTAAACCGTTTTGCAAACTCGCTTAATTCGTATTCAAAAGGATAATAAAAATCCTCGTGAAACGGCAGCTCCGGTCTTTCGGATTTTCCCAAGTTAAAATTTAAGCAGCGCATTCTAGCCGCCAAAATCAATTTTGGGAAATTTGAAAACTAACGCAAGTGCCAAAAAATCTCAGCGTCTTGTTCTTCAAATTTATTTTTTAAAACGGAGCGCAGCTCACTCATTTGCTGCGCCTTCTCTTCGTCGGAAATCGCAGCGCGATAAACTTCTTTCAGGCTCGCGCGATAATCACTCCACGCCGCCGCCCGCGCCTCAGACGCTACGAAATCCGGCTCGAGCCAGTCAGCCAAAATCGCCAAACTCCGCTCGCGGACTTCTTGAAAATTCGCGGAAGCCGGTAAATCAACCGCGCGTGAAAACAAGAAAAAAGTAAGCGCGACCAAACTGAGCGCGAGAAAAACAGAGACAAAAGCCAGTGCCACCGCACGAACAATCTTGGCGAGTGCAACAATAAGCGCGACGATGAATTGCAAAATCTTCTCGAGTAAAACAAGCAATCCACCCGCGACAGTTTTGATAAATTGAAAAATCACAGAAAAGAAATTCTGCACAAAAGCAAAAATTGGCTGAAAAAACGGGGTGAATTCAGCATCAGTTTTTTTGTTTTCAGCGCTGCGTTTTTTGGGCATAAAAATTTATTTTAAAATTGGAGTTGTCGGTCGTTTTATTTTTCCTACCAACTACTGACTACGAACTACCAACTCCTTGGTGGGTCGGGTGGGACTTGAACCCACGACCATCAGCTTAAAAGGCTGTTGCTCTACCAGCTGAGCTACCGACCCATGATAGAATTAAGTTTTTAGTTGACAGTATTTAGTGGCTAATCCTTACCGCCCCCAAAGCTCTTTATAATCCCTACAATCCTCCATTTAAAAAGTGGACGGATTTTAGCAAAAAATCCCCCAGCGCAAAAATCTATTGCGCCAATTTTGCTTTCAGCAAAACGACAATTTTCGCGACCTGTGCGCGCGTCAAAGTGTCGCGAATGCCAAAGGTGCCATCTTCGTAGCCCGAGATGATGGCGTTGTCTTTCGCCCACGCAATCGCCGCCGCATAAGGATGCGACAGCGACACATCTGGGAAAGGTTTAGTAGTGATGGCTGGGATCTCGACGCCCGCCGCCGTGAGCAGCGTCCAGACAGCCTCACCGCGCGTCACACCATCAGCCGGATGAAATTCGGTAGCCGTCGTCCAGATCGCGCCAACTCGTGCGAGCGCGCCGACAAAGGGCGCGTACCACGCGTCAGCAGGAACATCGGAGAAGCCTTCGGTCGCAGTCGTGAGGCTAAATGAATTGGTCGCAATCTTCGCGAGCTCGGCGCGATTGATCAGCGCATCGGGACGAATCGTCCCGTCGGGATAACCCGCGACGATGCCATCAGAATCCAAACGCGCGAGAAAGCCCGCCGACCAATGCGCGAGTGGCAGGTCGGAATATTTTTGGACTGCGGCATCAAGCTGCGCGACTGTGATCCCCGCCTCGGTCGCCTTCGCACTCTTGGCATCCGATTCATCGACAACTGGAATTTCGCTATCGCTGACGCATTCGCCATTCACATAACTAGTAATTCCGGCTGCTTTCGCGTTGCAAGCGTTGGAATAAGTCTTGCCGTCACTGCCGCAAACCGGAGTGTAATCAGTCGTGCACACGACTAGCTCAGAGCCAAAATTTTCGACGAGCGTGATCGAAGCTTCTGTCGACAGCGGACTGAGATTGCGACCATCGCTCGCACGCAAAATGTAATGAATTGTTTGTCCGACAGTGAGAGCTGTGTCAGTGAAAGTTTGGTCACCACGACCGACCGCGTCATAAGCTGTACCGGCAACTGGCAGCGGATCGACACCGCGCAGGATTTGAATTTGATTCACATCCATATCCGGCGGATCAATCCAAGTCAGCCGAACTGAAGTCGCCGAGATCTGTGTAATTTGAAGATTTTTCGGAGCCTGCGGTTCGTAATTGTCGGAGTTGCTACTGGTCCAAACTTGGAGACTTTTGGAATCAGTCGCGACGACCGAACCAGAGGCAGCAAGCGTTAATTGGAGATTGGCATTCGCCGCAGCGAAATAAAACCCGTTGAAAACCAGTCCGGAAATCGTGACACTCTCGCCCGCCGCGAAATTCGCCGCGACAGTGATGACCGCTGTCTTGGCGTAATTTTCGTAAGTGACACTCGCCGTCGCGCCGCTGAAACGACCGGCATCGACAGCCGAACCGTAGACATTGACTGAGGCAACCCGATCATCCCAAATGATTGGAAAATCGGTCGGAATATTAATGCGAATACCGCCGCTCGCAGTAATCGTCGGACTCGCAGCATCGTCGGTGATGGTGATGTCACGCGCCTGCTGAATGTTTTGGTACTGATTGAAAGATTGATCAGCGGCGGAATTGATCGTCGCGGCTGCGAAAACCGGCGTAACCGCGAGGCAAAAAAATGCGGCGGCGAGAAGGGCTTTAGTTTTCATTTTGGGCTGGGGTTTGAGGTTGAGTTTTTAAACGCGCCTGGCGAATAAGTTCGAATTGGTCGGAAATTAATTTTTGCATTCCGGCGTCAGTATTGGCGGAATTGTAGCGCACGAAACTTTCGAGATTGGTTTGCGCATCATCGAAATGCTCAGCAGCAATCAAAACGCGCAGCGCGTCCTCCAGCGCCTCGGTATTGCTCGGATCAGCTTCGAGCAATTTGCCGTAATATTTCGCCGCCTCGAGATAGTCGCCAACTTCTTCGTAAATCACGCCGAGATTATTGAGTGCGGCAAAATGCTTCGGATCAAGCTCGAGAATTTGTTTGTAAAACGGAATCGCAAGATCGAGCCGACCAAGCTGGTCTTGCGCGAAAGCAATCTCCAGCAACGCTGCCGTCTTCGCGACATCGTCCTGCGCCGCCTGCGCCGCGACTAAAGCTTGCTCGCCATTTTTTAATTGTGTTTCTAGCTGAGTGCGCAGCGCCTCGGGCATCCCCTCTCTTGCAATGCGAAATTTATTGCCACAACCGACAAGCGTAAGTGTGAGCATACAAATTAACGCGACACTAAAAATTTTGCGAAACATGTTGATAGAAATTAAAGCGGATTCATTTTAACTTTCTGCGCAAGATCTGTCGATAAAAAAAGCCCCACCAAACGGTCCCAAAGGGACCACTTCGTGGCAGGGCTTTTTTATTTTTCTGAGGGAACTTATTGCGCCAGCTTCTTGATGAGCGTGACGATCTTCGCGACCTGACCACGCGTGAGCGTGTCGCCAGGACCGAAGTTGCCATTGTCATAACCATTCACAACTCCGTTCTTCGAGGCGTAGGTAATCGCTGCAGCGAAGCGGTGTCCCGTAGTCACATCCGGGAAGAGTTTTTCTGAAGTGACTTTCGAGAGATCGACACCGGAAGCTTTGAGCAAAACCCAAACTGCTTCACCACGCGTCACATTGACCTCAGGATGGTAAAGCGAGGAGGTCGTCCACGAAGCACCAGCAACCTGGAGCGCACCGACGAAGGGAGCATACCATGCGTCGTCAGCCACATCAGTGTAGGTCTCGGTCGCGTTCGCCAGTCCAAATGCTTTCGCGGCAATCTTCGCGAGCTCAGCGCGATTAATCGTGTTGTCTGGTTTCACCGAGCCATCAGGATAGCCGTCGAGAATTCCGAGGTTACGCATGCGCGCGATGAAAGGCGCAGTCCAATTATCTTTTTGTAAATCGGAAAATTTACCGACAGCCGAATCAACCTCCGCCTCACTCACACCCGCCTGCTCGTAGCGATCACCTGTCACCGTCGTCGTGGTGGTCGTAACCTCTGTGGTAGTGGTAGTCGCAGGAGTCGTGTCCGTGGCTTCCGTAGTCGAAGTCGTCGTAGTGGTGGTCGTAGTGGTCGAAGATGACGAGTCATCGCTGTGTTGGGCACCACGGCTGAGCGCGACAGCAGAAGCCGCAGCTGAACCGAGGAATGGACCGGCTGTTCCTGAGCAAGCTGCAGTCAGTGCGCCACTTGTATAGCCAATATAGATTGTCTCGACTGTATCGTGTTGCAAAGCCGTGAACGACGCGACACCGGCTACGGCCGCTTTGGTCGCACCCGACATCGTACCAGCTCCCGCCGATGAACAGTTGGCAGCGAGATAGTCCGTCGCCACAACATTGTCTGTATCAGCCGTCACATTGCCATAGGCATCGGTGATGTAGACAATTGGCTGAGGATTGAAATTGTTGTTAATCGCGGCAGTCACCGAAGCTTGTTGAGCAATCATCAGCTTATTTTTCGTGCCGACTGTGACAGTGAGGTCGAGATCATCGGCTGTCGAACCAGTCGAACTTAATGTGCCATCGGTGACATCAATCGTCGTCACTTCAACTTTTTTGGCAGTCAATGTAAGTTCGGTCGCATCAGAAACACCAACGGTAAAATTGGTCGCCGTAGTCGTACCAATCGCATGTGTCTCAATGTTGCCGGTCGAACCGTCAGGAGCAAGAGTCGGTCCGCTGAAAATTAAATCTTTCGAGCCAGTATAACCTTCATCAATGTTGTTATTTGCGTCTTTCGCTGCAACAGACAGCTCATTTGTGGCACCCGTAACCTGAGTGCCAGATGCACCTCCTACGACTAATTTGGTAGCTGTCACAGCGACCGTGCCTGTCACTGTCGCGACCGCGCTCGCATTTGCGCGCATCGTCGAGCTGCCAGCGTCGCCATCTTCCAGCACGCTTGTCGTATCATTGATTGAAAATGTATAAGTATCCCCTTCTGTCGCAGTGAGGGCTGCACCTGTTTTCATGTAAATATAAATCCAATAATCCTGTCCTGCGTCCGAAGCAAGTGAAATCAAATCTCCTACGCCATCGGCATCGGCAGCCGCACCAAATGTGATTGTCGCATCAGCGACAGTCCCAGTGCTGACCAATGTCGTGCCGGCATCAGAATAAAGTTTCGCGCTTGCGACATCAGTCGAAGCAGTAGCTCCCGTACCTCCGACCGCGAGGACAAGCTGGTCAATCCAGAGAGGAAGACCATCCGTGGCGATGGTCTCATCATCATCTATCCTAAATTTGAGGGCGATGAATTGCTCACCTGCCGTATCATTGAGCGGATTGATATTAAAATCCGCTTGCGCCCCGCCTGTGTGGGCGATTACCGTGCCTTCCGCTGCTGCGAAAGCCGACGGAGAAAGCACAATCGCGAAAGCGAATGCGGCAACCGTACAACCAAAAAACGCCAGTGGGCGCGACCAGAGACTTTTAATTTTTCTGGACATTAGGGTGGGGTTAAAAATTTGTTGAAAGAAGTTTACTATTTCTGTCAAAAAACTATACCGAATAGGACATTTTTTTATTTTAGCGGCAAGGGAATTTTGCGTTAAACAAATTGCCTAATCTCACCAAAAACATCTTGGCGGTGTCGTGCAAAATCACGATAAATCTGGAGATGACTCGCCTCGCGCAGCTCGGGCGCATCACAGCTGATGCCGTCCTCACGCACACCAGTCAGCGTAAGGTAACTACTAAAAGGCCACTCTTCCGGTTTTGAAACTAATTTTTTGCGCACAGGATTATCGTGAATATAGCCGCAAAGTTGAAGATAATAGGCGTCATCGCTGACATGCTTAGCTTTGTAAGAACTTTCAAAAACACGACCAGAATGATCGTCAGCATAGCGCGCGCAATAGTATTTGGAATAGGCGGTGAAGAGACGATGAAAAAACTTTTGTGCGGAATTGACTTCTGCTAATCCGACCCTCAGGGTCGCCCCCGACCCTGAGGGTCGACTCGCGGACTGACCCTTCGGGTCTGGCACGCGAATCAAAAAATGAAAATGGTTTGGCATAAGACAATAAGCCAAAATATCAATTGGAAACTTATCTCTGTATTCACACATTTTTAGAAAAAAACGATTGTAGTCGCGATCAGAATGAAAGATAGTTTTTTTACCAGCACTGCGATTGTAGATGTGATAAATCTCGCCGGGGACGAGCTCGCGTTTTTTGCTTGGCATGACTGAAGTGTAGCAGATACCGACCCTCAGGGTCTACCCCGACCCTGAGGGTCTGCTCACCATCTTTTTCCCCCAAATAAAAAAGCCCTGCCGAAGCAGAGCTTTTTTAAATTGTTTTTTAAGCTGTTTTTGTAGGCTCAAATTAAATATCGGGGAGAACCCTCGGGTGTCCCGGAGGACCCCGAGGATTGACTCACCCAATTTTATTAGTACTTGAGCGTGTTACCGTTGAGCGTGGTGCTCGCGACCTGACCCAACCATTTGACGGTTGCGTTGGTCTCGTTCCACCAGAAGTCACCAGCAGTGACCGTACCAGCAGTCGAGCTACCGAGAGAGATGCTCGGAGTGAGCAAATCGTCCGTACCAGCCTGATCAGTGATCAAAGTGGTCGTAGCTGTTTCGACAGTGAAGGTCTTGCTTGTGCCTTTCGAGATTTCGATTGCAGTTGTCGGGATGAAAGTCACCGAAGCTGCACTCGTGGAAGTCTCATTGATGTAGCCAGTTGCGACAGTCGAGCCACCTTCTTTGAGGTAGGCGACCAAAGCGTTACCAGCAGCAGCCATGGAAGCATCCGAAGCAAAGTTGACATTGAGTTTCTCGTTGTAAACAAGTACGCGATCGATGAAGACATCATCAGCCGCATCGTCGAGATTGCCCGGAGTGTTGACTTCGATAAGCAAGTGCGTATCGGAGCTAGCTGTACCAGCTGGGATAGCAACATCTTTCACGAAGTACCATGTGCCTTCAGTGAGAGTCGCTGAGCCGACTGCGAAGTTCGCAGCAGCCAAAGCTGTCTCTTGATCGAGCGTACCGTCATTAGCATCGGCAGTACCGAGACCGAGACCAGTAGCGTCAAATGTCGCAGTAGCGCTGTCATCGTTCCAGCGAATCCAGAACGAAGCGTAAGCGTATGCACTGAGATCATTGGTGCCAGCAGCCCAAGCGATATCATCGCCAGCCGTCTGGACAGCCGTAGCATCACAGCCCGAGCCGTCAACAGCAGTCGCAGATGCAGCCGATGTGATGGTCGAACCAGTTCCAGCGACACAAGTCGCTAATTCAGCAGCTGCGCGGAGTTGAACTTTTTCAGCCGCGTCAGCCGAGACCGTGAAGACGAAGATACCGTCAGAAGCAGCCATCGTGCGGCTTCCGCTTGGTGAGCTGCTCGCGAGAGCGATAGTCGGTTTGCTTTCGTAAACCACCATTTGGTTGGCAGATGAGAGATAACCCGTGCCTGGAAGCGCGTAGTAAATATTGTCCGCAGCATCCGGTGTCGTGTCAGCATCGTCGATGACCAAACCAATCAAGCTGGTCTCATCATCAGTATATTTCGTGGTGAGAACCAAAATAGTTGAGTTCG
The DNA here is from genome assembly GCA_041665585.1 of Patescibacteria group bacterium. NCBI lineage: Bacteria > Patescibacteria group bacterium. The sequence goes on from JBAYIN010000004.1 coordinate 56,595, forward strand.
TAGTGTCGTAGGTGCCATCGTTATCACTCAGGATAAGCGTGCCGACTGGCAAGCTCACACCGAGATCGGCTGTCGTAATCGTGGCAGAAGAGCCAAGCGTGACAGCTGAAGCGAGTGTACCGAGAGCGACACCTGTCGTCGTGTAAGTGATCGTACCGAAATCCAAATCGGATGATGCCGTGACATCATTGTCGATCTTGCTGGATTTGTAAGTTTCACCAGAACCCTGAGCGACAGCTTCGAAGTCGTTGAACGCGAGGTTGAGGTCGACGAATTCACCAGCAGTTGCGCCAGCTGAGATTGTGTTCAGCGTGGAAGTGATAGTGAGGACGGCGTCGTCATCAGCCGGGACAGCGATATCGAGACCCGAGAAGTCGGCAGTACCATTTGTGAGGTAGCCAGTCTTCGTCTCAGTCGCACCAGAAGAATTGGTGTAGCTGAGTTTGATTGCGACGACATTGTTGTCGTAGTCACCGATGTTCGCAGCAGCGACAGCCGATTGGCGGTTGTTGATGCTGAGTTTTTGGACTTTGAAAGCTTCGTCAGTCGAAGTGAATTTGAATTTGCTAATCGAGACATCAGTCGTGCCAGCGACGACGATGTTTTCTTTCGCGGTGTCAGCATCGACAGCGATGGTGAGTGAGCCGCCAGTCGAGACAGTGATGAGAGGATTCTGAGTGGCTGCGCCGTTGATTTCAGCCGTGCCAGCCGCAGTGACGGTGTTGCCGTCTTTGTCCTCTGCAGTGATGTCATCGTTAGGATCGATACTCGCTCCGATGTAAGTCGTAGCCGAGACATTCGTCGAGAGGTCACCCTTCACGACGACTTGGACAGTCGAGCCAGCCGGGATGGTGTAGCTCATGTTGTCGAAGGTCGCTTTGTAGTAACCAGTCGCCTGTACGCCGACCAAGGTCAGACCTTCTGGTCCGGCGACTTTCGTGCCACCGATCCAGAGTTCGAGATTATTGACATAGTCACTCGCAGCGAGTTGACCAGCCAAGAAGGTCGTATTGTCATCCGCGCGAACGCGTACCACCAATTCAGTGATCTTCGCTTCGGAAGCAGCACCTGCCGCCATCGTGAGACCGATGAGCGAAACATCTTGTGTGCCTTTCACCGCCGTGTCAGAGACCGGAGTGGAAGACTTGGTGACAGTGAGCGAAGCCGATTTGACCGTCATCGTCTTACCATTGATGTCGGAAGTCGGGACGACGGAAGCACTATTTGTGATGGTCTTGTTGTTGACATCTTTGATTTCGACCGTACCGTCAGAAATATCGATGGTCGCATAAACTGTGTCATCAACGAAGTCTGTGTCTGTGTTGTTCGCGAGATCAGCCGTGATCGCGAGATCGAGGCTCTCACCCGCAGACATCGTAAATTCATCTTGGAATGTGTAGAAACCAGCACCATCAGTGGTCGCACCGATAGCTGTCGAGCCACCCGAAGCTGTGTTCAATACATTGGAGTCAATCGGTCCGAGGACGACTGCACCCGTAGTTTTGTTGATGATCTTGATGTCGGTATAGTTGGAAGTTGTTCCAGCTGTACCTCCGAGGAGACCACCCTGGTCAGCTGCGCTGTCGGCATCATTCGTCGTCAAGGCGATACCAAGTTTCTTGACAGTGATTTCCGAGACAGAAGTGATATTGAAATCCAAAAGGTGGACATCTTTCGCGTTGACCGCGATATCAGCTGCCGTCGGACCACTCGAGGAGAGAGTGACATCACCACCCTGAAGTGTGGATTCTGAATCGTCAGTTCCGCCAGCAGTGACGCCATCATAATCACCCGAAGTGACAGTCATACCGAAACCGTAAGTGCCGCCGGTTGCAGAGAGATCTGTATTTTCGTCGAGATAGATGTGCACTGTGTCGCCACCACGACCCGTGTTGAAGTCAGCTTTGACTTCGAAATTGCGGCTATCGCCTTTGACAATTTCAAACGGAGTCGCGAGTGTGAAGACGAGCAAGTCTTTGCTATTTGTCCCTGTGGTCGAAGCGAGCAAAGTGGTTCCCTGGTAAAGTTTCGCATTTTGAACATCGGTCGGCGATACTGTGCCGTCGACGAGCAAAGCGATTTGTTTGACTGAAGCTGCTTCACCAGCAGTTGTGAGTTTGAATTTCGCGATGGTCGCGTTGTCCTCACCAACTTTCGGATTCGTGATTGAACCATTTTTGGCAATCGTGATCGAACCAGCCGTCACCGAAGTGTCAACTTTTTGTAAGTTGGAAACGATTGGGAAGCTACCCGAGACGCTTTTCGCGTTCGTGGTGATTTTCGCTGCTGCCTCAATCGCGAAGTAACTCTCGCCAGCTGCTGTAGATGCTGTGTCAGCTCTGAGCGTGAGAGTTTTGGTCGTACCAGCCGGCACTGTCACATTGACGCCATTGAAGGTCGCTTCGTGTGAAGTGGAGTTGACTGTTTTGCCTGAAGTCAAGCGATTGTCGCCATCGTACAGGTAAAGTGTCCAACCAGTGTCGAGACCGACACCAGTGCGTTTGATGATGACATTTTGGACGACGATCGCGTCACCAGTGGCTGTGAAGTTGTAAGCCGCGACTGGAGTCGAAGCTGCTCCGACTGGGAAAGTCTGAGCTACTGGGGAGCTTGGCGATTTGACGACAGTCAAAGTGCCATCCGAAGTCGGGACAGTGGTCGAGCCACCATCTTCAGCTGTGACGGAAGAAGCCGCACCAGCGGTGTAAGTCGCACGGCGTTTGCTGCCGTCAGCGGCCTCGATACGCGAAGCTTGCGCGATGACCGCGACTTGCTCACGAGTGATCGGATCGGCTGGGCCGAATTTGCCGTTGTCATAACCATTGAGGATGCCGTGTGCGTAGGCTGTCTCGACATAGTCATAGTACCAAGCCGAAGAAGCTACATCTGGGAAATTAGGCGGAGTGCCAGCGTAAGCTGTTTCGAGTTCGAAAGCATCCACGAGGATTTTCGAACCTTCAGCGCGGTTGAGCACGCCACTCGGGTTGTAGGTCGCGAGACCATTGGAGTCGAGCGCACCACCATTGATGCCGCCGACGACGCCATTGTTGTAAAGAGTTTCAACGAAAGAGTAGTACCAGTCAGCTGGAGCTACATCGTTGAAATGAGGGGCACCAGTGGTGTCCTGGGTCAAACCAGCTGCAAGCATAGCAACTTTTGCCATTTCAGCGCGGTTGAGGTTGCCTTTCGGATCGAAGGATCCGTCTGGACGACCAGCGAGGACTCCGTCATCAGCCAAAGAGGTGATGGAATTGAGAGCCCAATCCGAGATCGCGCTTGCATCGGTGAAAGTTGTTGCCGCTACCGCGACACTGAAAGTGAAGACCGAAGTCGACACGACAGCGAGTGCGGAGATCGCAGCGGTGAATCTTCTAAAATAACTCATTATATTGAGGTTAAAGGGTTGGAAGCAGTCTTGGTCAATCTCGCCTTGCGGTTTAATCGACGCGGAACGCGTTCTCAACGGGGAATTTGGAAACAGGTTGCCCTGTGAATTAAGTCAATTCCGACTCCCAGTAGCGAGAGTGAATCCCGAAATGATAATCGAGAAGCGAGGGTTGAGCCTCCAGAATCTAAATTTAATTGAAAGTTTAGAAATATCTTTAATTTTGTTCGAGTTGTTCGAAATGTTCTAAATGTTGGATGAACAGTTAGAACGAGTTCCGCGTAGCGGAACGATAGAACAATTAGAACTTTATGCATTTCCCACCGAATTTCTCTCTTTGAGAATCAGTTTCGTGGGGCGAGATTTCAAGGGACGAAGTCCCCCCTTTGGGGGGGCGAAGACGCAGTCCGCCGGAGCTTCAGCGAAGGCTGGGCAAGGGCGAATAGGTAATTTTCAGTTGTTTTGTGAGCGTCATGAGACGCAAGTTTAGCTCCGCCATTTACCATTTTTTTGGAGGAGCCTCAGAGCTTTTTTCACTGGAATTTACGGATTTTCGTGGAGTTTATTGGTGCACGCAAGCAGTGTCAAATCTTTGGTTTCGGGATTGCCCACGCACACGACCGATTTTAATCAAATTTTTCACCCTTTTCGCCGACACAAACCTGGTCGCTTTTGCCACTTTTTGGCTTCTAAAAGCGATTGATTGTTTGAGCTGAGCTTTTCCTGGTTCGCTTATTAGAACTCTTTTTCTAATTTTTCGTTTCAAATTTTGACTTGCGAGAATTTAGCTTTTATTTCCTGGCTTCAGCCAAATTTTGTTGCGGCGAAAATTTTAGTTCAGAAAAACCAAAAGTCAAATCCCCCGCCTTGTCCAATCTCGCTTGAATTGCACGAATTATCCTGCATCTGTACAAATTCTTTTTTCACGAATTTTTCTTTGTCTTTCCCGCCACGAAGTGGCCCCTTCGGGGCGAAAGCGGGAATCCAAAACAAACCCCTTGTCATTCCCGGCTTGACCGGGAATCCAGAAAAATCCTCACCTGTTGGAATTCGAGCTGTAGGGAACGGACATGTCCGTTCCTTTTTCTCCTAAACAGCTTAAAATAAGACAAAAATTAGCCAATGTCTTCCTCCTCTTCCTCTAATCGGGGCATAAATGCCGTGGTTAAAAAAATTCTGGTTTTATTCTAATTCTCGAATTCAGAAACGAAGTCGAACATCTCACCTGCTTTATGCTCCGTGCTCCATGTTTTATGCTCCATGCTTCATGAAGTCCCTTTTAAATTCAGCGAATTCCCCTGCTCGAATCGCCGCGCGAATCGCATTCATGAAGTCGTGAATCCAGGTCAAATTGTGCAGCGTGAAAAGTCGCATCCCGAGAATTTCGTTCGAAAGGAAAAGGTGGCGTAAGTATCCGCGGCTGAAGTTTTGGCAAGCTTCGCAACGACAGCCTTGGATTAAAGGCTTTTTATCTGTTTTGAATTTAGCGTTGCGGATATTTCCTCGCCCACCGAAGCGATCGAAAAATGCGCCGTGCCGCGCGAGCCGCGTCGGAATCACGCAATCGAACATGTCGATTCCCCGCTCGACCGCCTCGAGAATATCGCGCGGATCGCCGACGCCCATCAGATAACGCGGCTTATTCGTAGGCAAAAGCGGCGCAACTAGGTCAATGGTTTTGAGGAAATCCGCCTTCGACTCCCCGACCGCGAGCCCACCAATCGCGATTCCCGGCAAAGGCAAATCAGCGCAAAATTCCGCTGATTGCTTACGCAAATCCGGAAAATTGACGCCCTGCACAATTGGAAAAAGTGCTTGCTTGCACGCAGACCCTAAGGGTCGCCCCCGACCCTGAGGGTCGACCGTGTGGAATTTTAATGTTTCCTCCGCCCACTTCATCGTACGCAGCAGCGCGACTTCAGCGACCTGGCGCGAAGCATCACCGGGTGCACATTCGTCGAGTTGCATCGCGATGTCCGAACCCAATTTTTGCTGAATTTGTAGGGCTTTTTTGGGTGTGAGGTAAATTTTGGAACCATCCAGCGGCGAGCGAAATTCGACTCCCCGATCGGAAATCTGGCGCATTTTCGCCAAAGAAAAAACTTGGAATCCGCCCGAGTCGGTCAGGATCGGACCGTCCCAGTGCATGAATTTATGTAGTCCGCCGAATTTTTGGATTAAGTCCTCCCCTGGTCGCAAGTGCAAATGAAAAGTGTTCGCGAGAATTATTTCGCTTCCACAAGCCCGCACGTCCTCCGGAGTCAGGGTTTTAACTGCGCCATAAGTCCCGACCGGCATGAAGACCGGCGTGCGAATCGCCCCGTGCGGCGTGTAAAATGTCGCTGTTCGCGCCGCTGTTTTGCGATCTTTCCGCGAAATTTTAAACTCAAACACCACTGAATTTTATATTGAAAATTGAATATTTAAAATTTTCTTCTTAAAGCTCAGACCAGCACAAATCATAAAACCACTATTTTAAAAGGATAAATTGACCCAATAACCCCCGAACCTAGCAGCCAATAACCCAGTGACCAATGACCCCCGAACCCACTGACCAATAACTCCGAACCTAACGACTCAGCGACTTAACAACTTAAAGACTTAATGACTAAACTCCTCCTCCACTCCTGCTGCGCACCCTGCCTCACTCACCCACTCACAGAGCTGCAGAAAGATTTTGAGGTCGTTTTATTTTTTTACAATCCGAATATTCAACCCCGCGCAGAATACGACATGCGGCTTGCAGAAGCGAAAAAGTATTGCCAGGGTAAGTGCGAAATTTTGGAGGGCGATTACGATCCCGAAGTTTGGTTTGAGAAAATTAAAGGATTCGAAAACGAGCCCGAGCGTGGCGCGCGTTGCCGCATTTGCTACGAAATGCGACTTGCCAAAACAGCCGAGCTTGCGGCAAAATCGGGTTTCCAGTTTTTCGCGACGACGCTCTCGATCTCCCCACACAAAAATGCAGACTGGTTAAATGAGATTGGTCGAGAATTGTCAAGCAAATACGGCGTCGAATTCCTCGAATCCAACTGGAAAAAGTGTGACGGCTTCAAAAAGTCACTCGAACTCTCTGCCGCCGCTGAGCTGAAAAGACAAAATTATTGTGGCTGCGTCTTCAGCCGGAAGATGATCAATGAAAAACCTGGCGAGTAGACAAAAAAATTTGTCCAGTGGACAACTAGTAGACAACCAGTAGACAAATGAGTAGACAAAATCACTCCCCTATCTCGTCGAAAATGTTGGGTGGACAAAAGTTTTTTTGGGCGCGTCCGACTAGACCAGTAGTCGACATTTTTCGTAAGCCTGTGGATAACTTCGAGCGACTTTCTGAAGCTGCCAAAACCCGTAATCGCCAAACCCAAACCACTCTCGCTGGTCCGGCTTTCCAGGTCCTAGGACAAGAGAATACTTGGAGCCTGATTCAGCTTGCCGACGGCGCGTTCGGCTGGCTGCCAAATTCAAGCCTCAAACGCGTAAGAAACTTAAATTATTGGGCAAAAATAAAACCAGCGCCACGCGAAAAGCTAGTCGAAATCAAAGCCTCCGGCAAAGCAAAAGTTCGCAAAATTTTGGCTGAATTCGCAGACATCCCTTACCTCTGGGGCGGCACGACGCGAAGCGGCGTGGATTGCTCAGCTTTTAGTCAAAGATTGTGCTGGCAGCTTGGAAAAATTCTGCTCCCGCGCAACTCCCGCGAACAAAAAAAATGTGGGCGATCTGTCCAGTCGACAAAAATCAAAGATCTCGACCTGCTCTTTTTTGTCCACTCGAAGACTGATCGTCATCATGTCGCTGTCTACTGGGATGGCGAAGTTTGGCACTTCTGTCTAGACAAGCAAGGCCTGACCTCTGAATCACTGGAGTCAATTAAAAAAAGATATAATCATGTCGCCACGCGTCGAATTTTTAAATTCAAACATGCTTGAGCAAATCAAGGCTGCGAGGAACATTCATGTCGTCGGCGTGAGCGGCACCGAGGGCGCTGCGATCGCCGCCTTTTTGCTAAGTCTCAGCGTCAGTTTTGTCGCGCACGACTTCAGCGAAGAAAAATTTTTTTTGCGTAACTTTAATACCAATCATTTTGGCTATTTGGCTTCTAGGAGAGCCAAATTACTTAAGAAAGTCTTGGCAAACCAGCAAGTTTGCTTCCAAAAAAACTACCTCGACGGTATTGAAAAAGCCGATTTGATTTTCGTCTCCCAGAATTGGGAAGCCTACTCCCCCAACCAAAAACTAAAAGCTATTTTCGAAAAAAATCCAAGTATTTTTGCGACCATCACCCAGCTTTATTTTCAACTTTTTCCTGGCAAAATTCTCGCCGTGACCGGTACGAATGGCAAGTCGACAACCACCAAGCTGATTGCTGAAATTATGTTGTCTGGTAGACAATCAAGCAAACGAGTAGACACCAGTAGACAAACAGTAGACAAAAAGTCTGGCAAAATTTACTTCACGGGAAACGATCGGCGCAATATCCAAATTCTGGATCAACTAAGAAATTGGCGCAAAACTGACTGGCTCGTGGTCGAAGTTTCGAACCGCCAACTTAAATTCCCGCTTGGTCGCGCACCGGAAATTGGCGTAATCACGAATGTCAGTCCGAACCATTTGAATGAATATATAGGCGGATTTTCAGCTTACAAAAGCGGTAAGCTCCAATTAATCGCCGAACAGAAAAAAGGGGATATTGCCGTCTTAAATTATGACAATATAGTCACGAAAAGCTTTATTAAGAAAGCGCGAGCACTGGCAAAACCATTCTCGACAAAAACCAAACTGTCTACTGGTGTCTACATCGACGATGCTTGGATTGTCGAAAAGCGCTCTGCTGTCCACCTGCCTACCGGCAGGCAGGCTCGACAAACTAAAATTTGTCCACTCGACAAAATCAAAGTTCTCGGCGAGCACAATTTAGCGAATATCTTGGCAGCGGTCGCTGCGACGCGCTCTGCCGGGGTTAGCGCGAAAGTAATTTGTGCGGCGATTGCCAAATTTCGCGGAATTCCTCAGCGACTTGAAGTCGTACTTAAGAGAAATGGTGTGAAGTTTATCAATGATTCCGCCTCGACCACGCCCGAATCGACCATTGCCGCGCTAGAAAGCTTCCCGAAAGCTAGTGTCCGGCTGATCGCAGGCGGGGAGTCAAAAGGCATGGACTACGCGACATTGGCGCGCGAAATCAAACGCCAAAAAACGCGTGTTGTTTTGCTCGAAAGTCCACTCGCCGAAATTTTAGGACCGAGACTACGCAAGGAGAAAATTTCTTTCACGCTGGTCAAAACCTTGCAGGAAGCCGTCAAGATTTCAGCTCAAAATGCGGTAAAAGGCGACGCTGTGCTGCTTTCTCCCGCCGCGGCTTGGTTTTGCTATTTCACTGGCAAAATCCCACTCGGCGGACGCGGATTCGAGCAATTCGTGAAAACCCTCGCGTAATTATTTTTCTTCATCGACCGGCTCGTACTTGAGCGGATCGAGCGATGTAATCAGTATTTCGCAGCCACAATTTTCGCACTCGACAACCTCGCCAGCTTCGAGAGGTTCGTGCTCAATTTCAGACTCGCAATCGGGACAAATAATCGTTATCATTTGGGAGGATTTTATGAATTTAATTTTGAATGTCAACCAAAATTTTGACGATTTTTGCGACCGCGAGCGACACGATCTTTGGCGCTACGCGAAACTGCTCGGCAAACTGAAAAATACGAGCCAAATTGGCTCGGGACAAACTGAATTCACGCCACTTAAAAAAGTCGGGGAATGGCTTGTTAAACGCGAAGATTGCAGCATAACAGGCTCGCATAAGTTTCGCGCGCTCGCTTTTCAATTGAGCTGTCTGCTCGCTGAAAAAATCGACCGCGCTGTTCTCTCAAGTTCGGGAAATGCCGCGATTGCGGCAGCCAAAATCTTGCCACACTGCGCTAATTTAAAACTTTTTACATTTCTGTCGAGACGAACACCGCCGGAAAAATTAGCTGCGCTCGAATTTTCTGAAAATTTCGTGCCAATTCTCTCCGACCGCCCCCTACGCATGGCTAAATATGCGACAAAACACTTTAAATTAAAAGATTTGCGTCCGTCGCAAGATCGGAATGCCGTCGTCGGCTTCCGCTCGCTTGGCTTCGAAATTTTTGAGCAAAACCCCAAAATCGAGAACATTTTCAGTTTCGCGACCAGCTTCGCAAGTGTGCACGGCATGGCTGAAGCGTTCGATACCTTGGTGAAGCTTGGCGCACTCGCGAAAGCACCGCGAATTTTCGCAGTCGTCTCGAGTGGACAGCTGGCCGGCGAATTGAGTGGACGCATAGTGGACAAGAGTCTTTGTCGAGTCGACAAAAAAATTGTCGAGTGGACACGAGTAGACAACAGTAGACAGCTAGTAGACACCCAAATTTTGACGGGCCTGTCTGCCGGTAGGCAGGTGGACATCTCGGATGAAGAGATTTCGGCAGCTCAGGCAAAATTCAATTCGGTCGAAACATCGAATGAGGGCTTCGCGAGTCTCGCTGCCGCGGAGAAAATAAAACCTGGCGGGCAAACGCTCGTAATTTTGACCGGACGGAAATGGAAAGATGGAAAGGTTGATTTGACGCGTTTTGAAAAAGCTGACAATTTTGCGGAAGTTGATAGAATACTTACTCCACATGGATAACTTTCCCCGCAAAACGATTCTCTTGGTCTCGCCTGATCCTCGCAAAATCGAGGGGCTCGAGCTCGCGTGGCCACACTTCAAAATTTTCGTTTCGAAGATGAGTCCCTCCCTGCGCAAAGCCGAAAGACGGGGAGCCGAAATCGTAAATTTGAAGCTACCAAAAATTAAAAAAACGAGTGATTTGCTGGCAGAAATGGTCGGACGAAACTTGGTCAAGAAGGGGAGTCGTGTCTTGGTTTTCAAAAATTTGGCGAAAATCGAAAAGCTCGCCGCGAAACGCAAATTCGAAATTCTGATGCCAGAGTCGAAATTTCTAATCTTGCTCGAAGATAAAATTAATTTCGTGCAGTTCTGCCACGAATTCGCGCTACCGATTTTGCCGACCAAAGTTCGCGAATTAAATCTCGTGCGTTTCACCGAACCAGTCGTGATTCAGACGCGGCGCGGACACGCCGGTGAATCGACCTATTTTGTCCGATCTCCACGCGAGCTGGAAAACCTGAAACGCAAAATGGGGGACTTCACAGTCAAAGTGACGCCGCTCAAAAAACTGCCGACTTTCTCGCTGGATTTCTGCGTGACACGCAATGGGATCTATTCGACTCAACCCTTTTTCCAAATCACGGGCGACCCGAGACTAAATCCGCTGCCGGGCGGAACTGGCGGAATCGACTTCGACCTCGCTGCGCAACTGTCAGTCGCGACCAAGGAAAGAATCGGCGCGTTGGTCGAAATGGTCGGAGCAGCTTTGAAAAAAATCGGCTATCGCGGCATCGCTGGAATTGATTTTCTCGTCGATGATGTGAACTCGCGGATTTATTTGCTCGAGCTGAATCCCCGGCTGCTCTCAAATCTCGGTTTCGTCACACAGAGACAAGTCGAGGCAGGGGAGCTGCCGCTCGCGACGATTCATTTGCTCGAATTCTTAGGAGAAGATTTCAATAAATTTAAAGCCGAAAGGTTGAGTCAGGTAAATTCTGGTCGCTTCGAAAATCCGCATCCCGACGCAAAAATGGCAATCGAAATCTAGCGCTCGTTAATCGTCTCCTTCACTTTCACGCCGAAGTGGCGACCAGCGTCTTCGACGAAAGCGAGTACCTCATCGCCTTTTTTCAGTTTCGTGATGGAGATCGGTTTGCCGTTCGGCTTGGTCAGACGAATCGTCTCGGCATTTTGCATCACGAGCGAAATCGACTTGGCACCAATCTTGCCGCGCACATGCAGCATCGGGCGTTTTTCGATCTTGGCACGACCGACTGCGAGCGGGAAGGTGTTGCCTTTTTCATCCACGATTAAAACCTGCTTGCCGGCGATGACCTCATTCAAATAACCGGTTTTGTTGTCAGGCAGGCGCACATAGGCATGCACTGCGCCGACATTGACGCGAAATGGTCGCGGATCGCAATAAGGACTTTCGACATTTTCATTGAAGACGAGAAACATCGCCGAGCTAGAATCGCCCGCGAGGATCCCCTGCCCAGGCGCGAGAATCGCCGTCGTGTCGACGCAGACGCGGTCAGCCACGCCGACAGCCTCAGTCGACTCAATCGTCGCGCGCACGAGCTGCAAACGCTCGTTATTCGCTTCACGCACGACTTTGCCCGTCGCGACAATCTCAGGCGCTTTGGTGGTTTCGAGAAGAATGCCGTCCGCACCGACTTCCATCGTCGTCAAAGCCAGCAAGGCTTTTTTCGAATCACCCACGGTTTGAATAATGTTCGAGGTTTTGGAGATTAAATTTTCGAGCGGAATAATCGACCAGTCTTTGTTGCGAATAATTTTGAAAACTTTGGCACCGGCTGCGACGACATCATTCTCGACTGCCTTGGAAGTGATGGTGAATTCTTGGACATCCTTGCCCAATTTCAAATCGCCATCCGTCGCGACCGTCTGAATCAGTCCGAGCTCTTTGGCTTTTTTCGAAAAACCCGTCGGCAAAACGAGCGCGTCCGCACCAGATTCGATCGCTGTCGCGACGAGTTCTTTGTTCCATTTCGGAATCGAAACCCAGAAAAGTTTTTTCATTGGGGAATTTTTAGACCCGTAAATTTTAGCATTTCTTGAAATAAGTGAGGAAGACGCGTAAAATAGCGCGGATGCAAATTTCTTATTTTGGAAATCTCGGATTCGTGCTGAAAGGCAACGACGCCTCGATCGCGCTCGCTCTGCCCGCAGACAAGATCGGCGATGCCGAAATCGTGATTACCGCGACAGCCGACGAGCAGGTCAAAGCTGCGAAAGGTCAAAATGTTTTCGATTGGCCGGGAGAGTATGAATCGCGCGGCGTTAGCGTGGCGCTCATCCCCGTCGGCAAAGAAAAACCTTCGCGTATCGCGAAAATTATCGTCGATGAAATTTCCGTCGTGCATCTCGATGGCGTGACTGAACCGCTCAGCGAAAAAGAGGAAGAGAAAGTCGGTAATGTCGATGTGCTTTTGATCTCGGTCGGGAAAAATGCCGCCCTCGACGCGAAGCAAATTAAAAATACAATTGAGGCGCTGGAGCCGAAGATTGTGATTCCGATGAATTTCGCGGCAGGCGAGGAGCTCGAATTCGCGAAAAGTCTCGGCTTCGCCGATCTCGAACCCGAGAATGAATTGAAAATCAAAGCCGCAAGCCTCCCGGTCGAACGCCTGGAATTGAAAATTCTGAGGCCACGAAAATAGTTTGAGGCAGTTTTGTTGTTTGGAATCTGCCTCGCTCGAGGTGGAAAATTTTCAGTATCTGGTTTTTAAATCTAAAATTAAGTCGGCCCCGTAGTTCAATGGATAGAACAATTCCGTCCTAAGGAAGAAATGCCGGTTCGATTCCTGCCGGGGCCACCAAATCTAATTTGATTACCAAATATCGCTATTTGACATAAAAAAATAAAAATGTAAAATCACTTCTTATGGGTTATTCTCCTGAATCAACAGAACGGATTTTGGGCTGCCTGGGGTATCGATTCGACCCAGCCCAAAAACAAGCCCTAACGAAAATTGCAGCTGAAGCGTGGGACAAACACACTCAAGAAATGAGCGTAGGTGCTTTGGCAATTAGGAGCAAATTTTTAGGATTTTTTAATCAAGTTTCTCCGGACTCGCGTTTGCGCACTAAGTTTTCTTTCAGCCCGAATCAACCACCTACGGCAGCGGCAATCGATCATAAATATTTTAAATCCAAAAGTAAGTTGTGCTCCGTAATTTTTAATACCGCACAGGATGGTGTTTGGTATGAATATGTAGATAGATTTAATAAATTCTTTTTAGCAATGATAAATCGAGCACTTGGTGGCAGCGTCGATGTTCAGTTAGTTAGTGGTGCTAAAAAAAATCCAGCAACAATCGATAGAGAAATCAGAGCCCGCTACGAAAACGCCATTGAGTCCGGAGACAATGATGGCGCAGAAAAAATATATGGAGAAGACATCAAATGGGTAAGGGACACGATTAGGGCACAAGCAATTTGCAGCACGCTTCAAGATGTTGAAAAAGTCATTGAGATTCTATTGAGAAACAATCGAATGGATAAACTACTGGTCGCCGCTATGAACGCATACTCAGAGCTATTTACAAAAAAATCTGCTCCCGAAAATAATCCAAATTATATTAAGCCCTTTATGGCCTGCATGCTTTATTTTGAAGCTACAGCGAATCTTACTTTCGAGCTGCAGGTGATGACCACGCGTTCCAAGATCGTCAATCGACTGACTCATCCCGGCATTGAGAGAAGTCACTCTCTGCAAGAAGATATGAAAGAGTTGATTGAAACATTGGTCTGGGCTGCTAACTGTCTAGACTACCAAGAATATCTAACTAAGAACTAGAATAATATACATTCTATGAGAATCGCGATTATTTCAGATTCGCACGGCGCGCTTGATCGCTTGAACGAAGTTTTGACGAATCTACAAAATGGGGGAATCGCGGAAATCATCCACGCCGGCGACTTCGCGCTCGGAACAATCGCCGAACTTTTGAAAAAATTTCCTGATTTAAATTTCCACATCGCGGTCGGGAATTGCGATGTCAATGCTGAAATACTTGAGCAAATTCGCACCTTGCCCAATGTCGCACTCGCCGAACTTTTGACATTCGAGCTCGGCAGTCGGCAATTCGCAGTCGCGCACCGAATCGAAGATTTGCGAAATAGCACCGCGGAAATTTTGGTCAGCGGTCACACGCACATTCCTTTTGCCAAAAAAATCGAAGGGAAACTTTTTCTAAATCCCGGATCACTCCAAGATGACGGCGGCTATTTTTTATTGAATCCAGAAAATTTAGAAGTTGAGCGCAAACTTTTCACAGAAAAAATTTGAGCTTAAGTCAAAATTAGTGCTCCACAAATTTATTTTTCTGTTCCTTTGTGTAAAGCGATACCAAAAGACACGAAGACCATACCCCATAAAAAAGCTAAAACTGGTCGAATTTCACCACCCGGATTAATGCCAGAAGTGTTGTTGTAAATGATGTTCGCGAAGTTGTAGATAAAATAAACCACACCTATGGCAATCAACCCAAAGGCGACAGTATTGTTTTTTTTAATCGGCAAATCCTGCCCTCTCAATAATTTTAGCGATAGATAGAACGAAAAGGACAGAACCAACAACTGAAAGGTCGATAAAATCCAAAAAGGCAAAAGCACAAGCATGTCCGCGCCCGAACCAATTCCAAACAAGGTACCACCAATGGAAAAAACTATTATCCATAGCAGCAACAATATCGTCGAGACAGCCAACAGTGTTCCTATCAATTTAGGTTTTTTCATAAATTAAGAATTAAGCTGTGTGAAGTTATTCTACTGAATTTTTAAACATCATGTAGATTTTACAAATCTGGAGTTTGCACACCAACCTAATGGAATATGTTTTTGTCCTTTATCAAATCATGTTGAATTTTGGGAATTATAATTGCGCCTTCTTCAAATCTGCTTAGTGCCCAACTACTAAAATTCTAAAAGCTAATTTCTAACAACTAATCTGTTGTGGCGGAGGGAGAGGGATTCGAACCCTCGAGGCGGTTACCCGCCTATCCGCTTTCCAAGCGAACGCACTCGGCCACTATGCGATCCCTCCGTTCAGGCCATTGATAATTTTTAATTTCTCTAGATAACCCTTTGGGTGTTTCAAATAAAATTCTCTCTTATGGGCTTCGCTTTTGGACTCAAAGTTCTCGACATAAATGAGTTCCCAAGGTCGATACGGTTTAGTCGATTTTGTGTTTCCCTTGTTGTGTTCTGCCAATCTTTTCTTAATGTCACTACTCGCACCGATATAAAATCTTTTATGCGCACCGCTTTTTAAAATGTAAACATAATACATCGAATCCATTTTAACCCTCGGCCATCCCAAGGGGACCCCTTCGGGGCTATGCGATCCCTCCGTTCAGATTTTTAGACTTTCAATAATTTTAGCTTTTTTGAACTTCAGTTTTGGACCCAAAAATTTTCTTACCAACGACCAACGACTTAATCCTTAATTCTTACTTCTTGGTCCTTTCCTTAATCCTTGCTTGTGAAATAGGCGAGCAGACTCTCACCTCGTTGCGCGAAGTGAAAGTCGCATTACTTTGCGGCGGAAGCGAGCGCCTCGACTGCTACCTCAACCTTTTTCGTTTTCAAGGGCTTTTGCAGCGTGCGCAGACAGCTCGTGCAAATCAAAATTTTCACACCGGAGAATTTTTTGGAAACGAGATTCGGCTCGAAACGACGACGCGTGCGGCGTTTCGAATGCGAGACATTATTGCCGGCAACCGGTCTTTTGCCACAAAGGCTACAAACTTTACTCATTGGGGAATGTTAAAATGAATCGAGCCGGGGGATTTTACGCGAAAAAATGTTTTTACTCAACTTGTCATCTCTTGAAATTCTGAGCTGGGCTATCGGCTTCTTGGTCGCGCTCACAGCCCACGAAGCCGCTCACGCCGCGACGGCGAATTATCTCGGTGATCCGACAGCGAAGTGGGCAGGGCGCATCTCGCTCAATCCGCTGCGCCATCTCGATCCAATCGGAACGCTGATGCTGATTTTCGCCGGCTTCGGCTGGGGCAAACCCGTACCAATCAATCCGCGCAATTTCGCGAATCCCCGTGCCGGGGAAATCCTCACCTCGCTCGCTGGTCCGCTCGCGAATTTCGTCGTCGCGCTCGCACTCGCCGTCCCGCACAATTTACTCGACCCGGGTTCAAATGCCTTTATTTTCGTGCAAAACATGATGTTCGTGAACATCGTGCTGATGGTTTTCAATCTGCTGCCCGTCCCGCCGCTCGATGGTGGCGGTGTCGCGGTGAATTTTTTGCCGCCGGAACTGGGCGAGAAATACCGTCGCAACGGTCCAATTTTGCTTTTGGGGCTCATCGCCTTCGATTGGGCCTTTAAAACCAATCTTTTGTGGGGAATTCTCGGCGGACTCGTCAACATCGTGTTTGCCGCAATCAATCTGAGCACAACATTTGGGGGCTGAGCGGGAGAGAATTGAGGTGCGGAAATAATTTTGAATGTCGCGCAACTGTATTTGATTGCGCACAAAAGTTGTTCAGGTAAATTAAAGGCAATTCTTTCACATTCCCCAATGGGGAACCCATTATGGGTTCGCGAACTCAGCGTGAGGCCAAATCGCTCACAAAAAATAAGGGGCTTCGTACATTCCACTCAGTCGTAAAAGATCGAGGGAAGAATCCCCACCTTGATTACAGGATTGCTGCTTTCCGGAGAGACGGTGTGAAAGAACCCATCAGAAACCCTACCTAAGCGGTGGGGTTTTTGTCTAATAAGGATTAAGGGCTAAGTAAAAAGAACTAAGCTAGGTTGATTTTTATGGTGAAGGTGAGGTTTGTGGACGAAAAAGACGCTTCACGGAATTTTTTGTAGTGGTGAATGAGCCATAAAAAGACAAAATACTAGGTTGAATGACCCATGCGAGACATTTCTGTATACTTCTTAATCCTGTTTTCTTACTTCTTATTTCTTACTTCACATACTCATCCCACGCTTTGATTGGCAGTTCCTCATCTTTGTATTTTTCGAGCGAATCGACGACGAGCTTCGCGACCTGCGGATTCACGAAAAGCGGAATGCCAAAGTCCGTCGCACGCCGGCGAATGAGGTAGCCGTTGGTCAGTTCTTCGGCTTGGTAATTTTTCGGAATGTTGATAACCATGCCGACTTTTTTCGCGGTGAAAAGATCGAGTACGCTCGGTTTCTTTTTGTCGAGCGGAAAGTGGACGAGTGAATTTGCCACGCCGTTTTCCGTGAGAAATTTCGAGGTACCCGGCGTCGCGAAAAGCGTGAAACCCATTTGAATTAATTTTTTGGCTGAGGGGAGAAAGGTCAATTTGGATTCCAGCGAGCCGGTCGAGATCAAAACATTTTTCTTGGGCAGGCGGAAACCGACCGCGATCTGCGCCTTGAGAAAAGCCTCGTGCAGATTTTCACCGAAGCAGGCGACTTCGCCCGTCGACGCCATCTCGACCCCGAGCGTCGGATCCGCGCCCTTGAGCCGCGAGAAAGAAAATTGCGCCGCTTTCACGCCGACATGATTGAGGTCGAGCGTTTGGTAATTTTGTTTGCGCCAGGCCTTGGGCTGGACTTTGCCGAGCATCGCCTCGATCGCAATCGCAATGAAATTGTGACCCGAAACTTTGGAGACGAAAGGGAAGGAGCGACTCGCGCGCAAATTCATCTCGATGACGGCGATGCGATTTTCTTTCGCGAGGAATTGGATATTGAACGGTCCGGTGATCTGGAGCTCCGCGACCAATTTCTTGGCAATGTCTTTGATGCGGCGAATCGTCTCGAGGTAGGTTTTTTGCGGTGGCAGAACCAGCGTCGCGTCGCCGGAATGAACGCCGGCATTTTCGACATGTTCGGAAACCGCGAAGATCACGAGCTTGCCCTCGGCCGCGACACCGTCGAAATCAATTTCGCGCGCGCCGGTTTCGAATTTGGAAATCACGACTGGTGCCTCGGTCGAAACCTTGGTCGCCTTGGCGAGATAATTTTGAAGCTGCTCAGCAGTGAAAGCGACTGACATCGCCGCGCCGGAAAGAACATAGCTCGGACGCACGAGCGCGGGGTAGCCAACTTTTTTGGCGAATTTGAGCGCTTCGGAATTTTGGGTGAATTCCGCCCAGAGCGGCTGGTCGATACCGAGCGTGTCGCAGAGTTTGGAAAATTTCTCGCGTGACTCGGCGCGATCAATCGAGGCTGGCGAGGTGCCGAAAATCGGAATTTTTTCCGCGGCGAGTTTGCCGACGAGGTTATTCGGAATCTGTCCGCCCGTCGAGACGACCACGCCACGCGGTTTGGTGAAGTCGAGAATATCGAGCACGCGCTCGACCGAGAGCTCGTCGAAGTAAAGCTGGTCGCAAGTGTCGTAATCCGTCGAGACTGTCTCCGGATTGTAATTGATCATGATGGTCTCGAAGCCGTTTTTCGCCAGCGTCTGCACCGCCGAGACACAGCACCAGTCGAATTCGACTGAAGAACCGATGCAGTAAGCGCCGCTGCCCAAAACAACCGCGCGCGGCTTCTGCGTAAATTTGATTTCGTCCGACTGGTCGCCGTGATAGGTGAGATAAAGATAATTCGTCCGAGCAGGAAATTCGGCGGCGAAAGTATCAATCTTTTTGACGACGGGGAGAATACCAAAATCTTTGCGAATTTTGCGAATCGCCATTTCGTGACTACCTGCGCGCCACGCGATTTGCGAATCAGAAAAGCCGAGTCGTTTGGCACGCAGCATAATTCTTTTCGCTTCACTAGCGTTAACCCCCGAGATATCTCGGGGGTTAACTTCAAAGAGTTTTTTGGCTTTCTGTTTCAAAATATCTTTTTCGAAATCAGCGATGTTTTTGCATTTTTCCAAAAACCACTCGTCGATGCCAGAGAGTTTGTGAATTTTTGCGACTGACCAACCGTCGCGCAGCGCGCGCGCAATCGCAAAAATGCGCTCGGGTGTGGGCGCGGCAATTTCTTTTTCGAGTGAAGCGAAATTGAAATTGGCGTGGCTAAAACCATAAGCCCCGACCTGCAACATGCGCAGCGCCTTTTGCAAAACTTCTTCGAAGGAGCGACCAATCGCCATGACTTCACCGACAGATTTCATCTCGCTGCCAATCTCCGCAGAAACTTTGCGAAATTTTTGGAGATCCCAGCGCGGAATTTTGAGCACCACATAGTCGAGCGCCGGCTCGAAGCAGGCGGTCGTATTGCCCGTCACTGCGTTCGGCACTTCGTCGAGACGATAACCGAGCGCGAGCTTCGCCGCGACATGCGCGAGCGGATAACCAGTCGCTTTCGACGCGAGCGCCGAGGAACGCGAGAGCCGCGCATTCACCTCGATCACGCGGTAATCGATCTCGTGCGGATTGGCAGGATCAGGACGCAACGCGTACTGGATATTGCATTCACCGACGATGCCGAGATGGCGAATCACACGAATGCCAATCTCACGCAGCTTGTGATATTCGAAATTGTTTAAAGTTTGGGATGGCGCGACGACAATCGACTCGCCCGTGTGAATCCCGAGCGGATCGAAATTTTCCATGTTGCAGACTGTCAGACAAGTGTCCGCGCAGTCGCGCACGACTTCGTACTCGATCTCTTTCCAGCCGCGCAAATCTTCTTCGATCAAAACTTGCGGCGAAGCCGCGAAAGCGATTTCGAGTAATTTTTTGAGTTCGTCGGCGTTTTTGGCGAAGCCCGAACCTTTGCCGCCGAGCGCGTACGCCGCGCGCACGATTACAGGGAAACCGATTTTTTTAGCAGCGGCGAGACCCTTCGAAATGTCGTCAATCGCAATCGCCCGCGCCGTCGTGACGCCAATCTCGCTTAATTTTTTGACGAAAAGCTGACGATCCTCCGTCGCCTCGATCGCAGCGATTTGCGTGCCGAGCACGCGCACGCCGTGCTTCCGGAAAACGCCGCGCTTTTCTAATTCGACACCGCAATTGAGCGCGGTCTGTCCACCGAAGGCGAGCAAAATCCCATCCGGTTTTTCTTTTTCGATAATGCGCTCGACGAACCGGGGAGTGACCGGCAGGAAATAAACACGGTCCGCGACGCCCGCCGAAGTTTGGTTGGTCGCGATATTCGGATTGACGAGGACGGTGGAAATTTTTTCCTCCTTCAGCGCTTTGATCGCCTGGCTGCCCGAATAATCGAACTCGCCCGCCTCGCCGATTTTGAGCGCGCCGGATCCGAGCACGAGCACCCTTCGAAATTTCTCGGGGCAGGCTTTTTTGAGCTTCATCCGGTGGATTTTAGCGAATTTCTGAGATAATTCCACCGCTTGACAAAATTACCAGTAAGTTTTACGAAACAGCTATTTTCATTGAAAAAAAAGTCGATTCTTGCTAAAATACTCGGATTTAAAAACAAAAAATGGATTCTCAAAACAAAATCGCGTCCGCGCCAAAAACTCACTCCGTGCACCACGGTGAACTTCGGCACACCTTCTATTCGCCTGAATTTTTGGAGTATCAGCGTGGTCCGATGTGGTATCTCATCGCCGGATTCGTCGGTCTCGGCATCATCGCGCTCGGTGTACTCACGCACGCGATTACGCTCACGCTGGCGTTTTTAATTTTCGTCGGTGTCTACTGGCTGCTCCACGCGCGCGAACCGAAAATTTTGGAAATCGCCATCACGCAGCACGGCATTCATGTCGAAGGCGAAGCTTTTTTGCCCTTCGGCGAAATTACCGAATTTTGGATTGTGCACAATCCGCCTTTCGTCGCCGAGCTGAAATTGAAGGTGCACCACAAATGGAATTCTGTTCACACGATTTATATTTTTGGACAAGACCCTGATGAGCTGCGCCGACTGCTCGCGCCACAGGTCAAGGAAACTCCGCGCGCAGAAGCACTCAGCGATCTCATCGTCCGCGCCCTACGAATTTAAAATGGCTACCACTGAAATATTTCGAACCAATGAACTACCAGGCGCGAACCTGAAAGGCTGTCCGCGTGTGCTCGACGAAGCGAAAGCTTCGCGACCAGAAGCGATTACTGGCTCAAAAGAAAAACCTCGCGCGCTTGAGGCTAAAACTTCGACGCAAGAAGCGATTGCCAATCTGAAAAATGACACCGAGGCAGCGCGTAAGGCGCGCGAATTTTTGAATCGCCAAGGCTTCGCTCTCGAAATCGAGACGCGTATCGACGCCATGAAGCTACTGCCAGACTTACCGCACCGCAAAGCAATCTACGAACAAATGTTTTTCAGCCAGAAAAATGGCACGAAAATCATCGTCGCGGGCGAGCTAAAAAATTTTTTCGCCAAGAACCCGAATGCCAAAGATGACGAAGTCGGCAAGCTCGCGAACGAGGCAATCAATGGCTGGCTCGCGACACTCGCGACACTCGATCACAATCACGATGGCAAATTGAACTACGAGGAAATCATGCCGGACAATGCCGCAGAGGCCGAATTCATCGAGCGAGTTTTCGGGGCGCTACCGTTTTGCACGAAGCTGAAACACAATCCTGATTTTCAAAATGCGACTACGGAAGTCGATGCCGAAACAAAAAAACGGCGACTCGATTTTGTCGCGAACTATCTGGCGGAATACGCGGCGACTTTGATTGATCCACAAACGAATGAGGCAGCGGTCGGGTCAGGTCGTGAACTCAGCCGAGTCTTACAGTCAATCAGCCTGAGCACGGTCGGCGGAGTTTTTTTGAAAAATGAAGATTTCAAAACGAGATGGGACGAACTAGTCGCGAAAGATGCTGTCGTCGCCAAAGTTTTCGCGGAAGGCAATGACCGCGAGCAAACAAAGTTTGAGAACTTGCTGGAAAAAGATGACTTGAAAATTCGCCGCATGCGCATGGATGCCGACGAAGCCATGCTGGCTGCGGTGAATCTGGAGAAAAGTAATCCCTACGGTTTCGCGCTGCGCAAATATGGCGATGGCACGAGCCTGCTGCTGTATAACGGCTCGAATTTATTACTCACGACCATCGGTCTGAATGTCGCACTCTCTGGTTTCGATCCGGAAAAAATCGTGAAGAACCCAATCATGTGGGTGATGGTCGCCGGACTCTACGCTGGCACGAAACATTTCAATCCGAATTTCATGAGCGGTGCTTCGCCAGCGGTGAAAGCGGAGCGCGACGATTTGAAAGAAAAATTTCGCGACGCGCCACAGCCCGTCCAGGACTGGATCACGCTTTTTTCGAAAAAAGATCTCGACCCGAAAGAGCCGCTCGGCAAATTGCTCATCGAGAAAAATCGCAGCGCAATCACCTCAGAAGAACTCGCTGTGATTTTGGACAAGTCTAATCGCAAGGACAAAAAACCCAGCGAGGACATCAAGATTCTCGCGAATTCGGATGATGCGCACAAAGCCTTTTTATTTTTACGCGCTTGTCAGCAGCGCGAGCTCAATCCTAAAACCCTACTCGATGCTTAAGAAATTGAACCAACTGCTTGCGAAACTCCCACGCTGGCTACTGCCCGCACTCTGTTTCATTTTGCTTTTCGTCGTGCTGAGCGAACCGACACTCGCGGCAGACGCAGCCGTCCCGAAAACATTTCTCGAAAGTTTTGGGGGCTTTGCGAAAATTTATTCCAGCGTGATTCTCGTCATCGTGATGCTGACCTATGTCTTCGCGCTGATGGTGGGCGATCTCATCGACAGCACTTTCATCCTCGACACCGGCATGGGCGACACACTCCACGCGGTCTGGTCAGTCGTACGCAATTTCGTGAATATCGGCTTCATCCTAATCCTGCTCGTCATCGCCGCGATGGTGGTCCTAGGCGGCGCAGGCGACAAGGGGCTCGGCATGCTGAAGAAAGTTTTACCGAAATTTATTCTGGCGCTCGTCTTTGTGAATTTCACTTTTTTCGCGGGGCGTTTCATTCTCACGACCAATGATGTTTTGGCGACAGCAATTTTCGCCTTGCCAAAAACAGTCGCGGGCGCCAACTCGATCAAGCTGCCCTGTCCGACCGGCAGCAGCGCGAAAGACTGCCGCGACATAATCATGGCGACAGTCACCGGCCCTTACTCCGGCGAAGAGGAGGTCGGCAAAGACATGAAAGAAAAATTAACCGGAACAATCCAGACTCTGCAAGACACGATGGCTGAGCACAAAGTCGCAGACACCATCGATAAAAAAAATGTCGCGCTCCTGCTCGTCTCGAGCATGCTGGATTTGAAAAATCTGGTCAGCAGCAAGGGAGTGCTGGGCGGCAGCTGGGATACCGCCATCAGCGGAATCATGGCAATCATCACTGCCGGTGCCGTCGGGATCGTGATCTTCATGCTGATGCTCGCGCTCATCGTGCGCATGGTCGTACTCTGGATGTGTCTCGCGCTTTCGCCCGTCGCGGCACTCGCCGTCGTCCTCGGAGATGTGATCCCCGGAGCAAGTCTGAAAGGCGATCTCGACCTGCTGGGTATTTTCATCAAGCACGCTTTCATGCCGACGCTCGTCTCGATTCCACTCTCGATTGGCTTAATCATGATTTTCACGAACAACACGATCAAACCTAACTCGGGCGGTGTACTCGGATCCATCGGCGGCGCGGAGGGTGCGGGTAATTTCAATTCGCTGCTTTGGTGGATCGCCTCGATCATCATCATCTGGTTCGGGGTCAATACGATGATCAAGAAATCGAGCGAATACGCTTCGAAAATCACGGACAAGATTCACGGTGGTGTGAACAAAGCGGCGGGCACCGTCGCAGGCACTTTGAAATACGCGCCGATCTTGCCGTCTTGGAATGGCGGTGGAAATCGTTCGCTGGCGTCTTATACGCAAATTCCAGCTGGCATTAGTTCTTTGCTTGAAGGACAATCAAGCAACCGTGCTGCCGCGGACGCGAAAATAGGCGCTTCTCGTGTCGGCTTAGAATCACAGAAAATGGAGAGCCCGACCTTCAACGGCAACATCAGGACCAAAATTCAAAAGGCTGAAATTAAGGATTTATCTCAGCTGAGAGATGTCCTACACGAGCTAGTCAGGCAAGGGCTAACAAGCGAAAGCACCATAGACAACGCAACAGCGACCAAACTTCTTAGCATACCAGGAATGGCTAATGCTGGATTTAGAGAGGTAAAGGATCTTGAAGGTAAAAATGCTCGCACGATTTTGACCGCGCTTGATAAACACGGCATACGAGACAAGGGTGCGCTCGCGGAGCTTAAGAAAAATGATGACACATTTGGCACGGAGCCCAGCGAAACACCTGAAAATAAAGAGAAAATCGAAAAAGAAACCGGCGTCAAATCAAGCATCGCTGGCAAGGCAATGGAGCTCGACACAATTAAGAAGGGTAAAGAGGTCGAAGGATTCAAGATTGATAATCGGCAAGTTTATAACTACGACGGAACACTGTTTGTCAAAAACAATGACGAAGACGACAGTAAGGGCGGCACAAAAATACTATTAACAAGCGAAATTAAAAATAAATTGGTCGACCTCGGAGACGGCGAAAAAGCAATTGCCGGCAAAAATGCCGCCGGCATCTTAACCGACCTAAAAACACTTAGCAGCTTCTTGAGCAGCGAGGCTGGCACAACCAATAAGGAAGAAATCATCGGACGAATCAAATCAATGCTTGAGACAAAAGGAATTCATAAAGAGCAGCTTGATAGCTTACAAATCAGCTGGGCTACAATTTTTGGAGAAGACACTCCAGAAAATAAGAATAGTTTTAGTAAAAATTTCTCTGGACTCATCAAAGATGAAAAGAACCCAGAATACTTAAAACTACCAACTTCCAAAAAAGATTAATGGCAAACGATTCCTTTTTCTTGCATAATCTTCCTTAAGTATTCAGCCATTTCACAGGCTGGCGGATGCCAAGAATAACTTTCCGCCTCTTCAAGGGGTGTCCGGTCACACCAGTCTCGATGACATAAATCAGCACCTCTCTCAACTAAAAGTTTCGTGACTTTTATTGAGTCTGGCATCGCTTCGTTAAGTGGTTCCTCTGTTTGTGCGACGCTTCGTGATGTTTTAACGGTCATACCTTTTTCATCAAGAAAAAGCCTAACTTTATTTACATTATCATCCTTAATCGCCTGAACGAACTCCGCAATTAACGCTTCGTTAGCTTCACTATCGCCTGCAACCTCCTGCGGCATAAGCACGCCAAGCACAACCACAGATGCCAAAAGCCACTTCCGCAATGCGGGAGAATGCTTAGGGCTTTCTTGGGTTTTTTCAAGCATATGGAAAGATTAAGAAAGTAGCTAATTTTGACAAGTTCAATTTGGTTTTACAAATTTTCGCGAACACAAAAATGGAACTCTGCCGAGAAGGCTGGACTATTTTAATTTGACAAATATACAACAAATCATTACAATCGAATCTATTGTTTTGCTCCTTGATTTCTCGGATTTAGTTGGGAGAACGTAGTTGCTTCATGCGGGAAGCGGATCATAAACCGAGGTCTCGTATGACTACTACGAGGCTCTCAACTAAGAAAAGGAGTGTGAATTATGGGCAATTACGTAATAGAAGAAACTGCGGATGGAAAAGGGTGCAAAGTAACATTCGAGTACGATGTTAGTGGCGATCAAGGAACCAATGAGCACCGGGTGACTGACCACGGAACATTCAGGCTCGACAACAGAGACGACATGTGTCGAATGGGTGCACTTGTCCGTGGGACTGTTTATGCCAGTCCCAACACCCACAAAAAGATGATCAGGGCGTATGAAAGTTTTAACATGAAGCCAGCAAAGTGAGAGCCTCAAAACCCGAGGAGTCCGATTTCACGACTGGACTCCTCACATCTTTTTTTGCACAAAAAAAATGCAAACGCTTTTTTGCTTTGCGTGAAATTTCAGCGCGCGTAGGGAACAAAAATTTTTGTTCCCTACAAACCACCCATGCGATTTGTTCTTGGTCGGATTACGAATCTGAATCTGTGCGGAACCGTAGGGAATAGGCATGCCTATTCCCTACGAACCACCCATGCAATTTTATTTATACCGACAATCAAGCGTGCGACTGTCAAAGATGACATTTCCCGCCGCGCAAATTAAAATACTCTGCGATGTCCGCCCAAAAAGATTTTTATTCCGTCACGCGCGAAGAAGCTGCCGAAGAATTGGGCGTCTCGACTCGCACGCTCGACCGCTATTTGAAGCGCGGGAAGTTACGCATGAAGCTTTCGCCGAGCCGTCAGGTTTTGATTCACGAAAAAGATTTGGAGAAATTCGGCGCGCATTTGCAACCAGTTAAGAAAAGCAATCCGACACATTCTGGAAAAAATAAAATGCGCGAGGATCTGCCGCCCGAGGCGATTGAGATTTCGAGCGAGGCGATCGAGGAGAAAATTTTTCGCGAGCTTTACGATGAGGCTGCCAAGGATTTGCGCGCGAAGCAGGAAAAATTGGAAGCGGCGAGCTTCCGTGTCGGACAGCTCGAAGCCCAGCTCAAGAGCTCCGTCCCGCTACTCGAATTCAAACAAAAAGAGCAGACGATGCTCGGCGAGCAGTCGCGCCTGAAAGAAAAACTCGTCGCCGCAATTTTGAAAAGCTGGGTCTTCCTCGGACTCGCCGTCGCCGCGACGATCATCGCGGTCATTCTCGCGCTGGTGAATTATCTTTGAGCTTGAGTCTCGAAACTATTTTGAAATTGGGTGGCTCAAAGTTTTCGAATTCTCAAGTCTCGTAATTGTCGTTAACCTACCGCTTTCTTTTCTTCGCCCCCACCTAAGTCCCCCAAGGGGAGGGATTTAGCCGTTAACCAACTGACCAATAACCCTCCGAACCAAATGACTCAAAGACTTAACGACTCAATAACCAATGACCCTCCGAACCAAATAACCAACGACTCAACGACCATCCAGGTTCCAAATCATTCTTCCTCTTCTTTCTGAAGCAGTTCACGGAAGCGCACATATTCGGTGATCCGCAGTCCGGTGAATTTGGCGAGCAGGACATCGCCCGCGATGAAGAGAAAAATAATTTCGGGATGCGCGAGCATCAAAGTCTGAAAGCCGCTCCACTGTCCGACGACGAGATAGCAGGCGAGCGAGACGAGCAGCAATTCACTGAGCATGCGAATAGCGGAGCGCGAACCTTTCTCGGATTGAATCGAGACGAATTTTTCGGCGAGCGTGGACATGATGAGCATCGGGAAAATCGAAGCGGCGATGAGATCGGCGACGCGGTAATAGGAGCCGAGCGGCGCGAGCCAGGTCATGAGCACGATGGCAGCGAAAATCGCGAGCGCGACGAAAGAGAGGACGATGGCGAGCCGCGGCGTATACGCCAGACGATAACGCCGCAAAATTTTGCGAATTAAAACCGACGCGAAAACAACGACGCAGAGCACGATGATTCCGAGCTTCCAGCCGATGGCGAGGAAAGCGAGCGTCAGCACGGACGGCGTATAGACACCGAGCGTCGTCACACCGACGACTTGTTTGAGAAAAGCGACCAGCGTCGCAATCACCGGCAACATCAAAACGAGCAGAATGACGGAAGCGGGAATTCCCGAGGCGACGAGATAATTGACGAGGAAAGAAAGTGGCGCGGTGATTTTGAATGCTTCCAGCCCGGAGTCGATGACCTGGAGTGGAATCGCCTGCAGCTCAAGCTTCTGCGCGAGTGTCGCGATGTCGTCCGTGAGTAAAATTTCGCGGAGCGCGTCGGAGCGCGTGAGCAAAATTTCGCGCGGCGCGAGTGCGGCGAAATTGCCGCGGGCGATGCGCGCAAGCGAATCGAGATTGCCGTCTGAGATTACGACGATTTCTTTCGCGGAAAAATCGAGTGGCGGATTGAGTTTCTGCGCGAAGCTCGCAAGTGAATTCAACCCTTCGCTGCCACGCGTCCAGAGAATGATTAAATTGGTCGAACGCAACGCTTCGAATCTCGCCTGCAGTGCGGCAGTCAGCGCATTCTCACCGGCGAAAAATCCGACCTGATCTTCGACGCCCCAGGCGGTGTCGAGGAAAATATTTTGCTCGCGTGCCGCTCCGGACAAAGCCGCAATCTTGTCTTCGTAAGTGCGTGAGTCGGTGAGCAAGAGTGCCGAGCGCGCGAAAACGAAAAACTCAAAACTGGTTTCGGCTGTCTCTTTGCCGACACGCATCGCGAGCGTAATTTTGAAAATTCCGGGCTTAGTGAAAGCGTGGGTGACCGTCTCACCACTGCCGGTCGTGCCGTCGCCAAAATTCCAGGTAAATACTGCCGGTCGTTCGGGAAAAAGATTGAGTGAGTGCGCCGCGGAAAATTCGGCATTCGCGCCGAGTGCCGCCGTCTCGTCCGCGGAAATCACTGCCTGCAAAGTTTCAGTTGGTGCCACTGGCGCATCAGCTGCCACGGCGAAAGCCGTCGAACCGACGAGCAAAAACGCGCAAAGACCGAGCGAAACCTTTGAGAAAAATCTGCGGAAATTCATGCGGCTATTTTACAAAAGTGAGCCACCTTTTGTATTTTGGAATTTCGCCGGCCACTGCTGCAAGGAAAGTCGCGCGCAGCTTCGTGGTAAATGGACCGATCTTGCCGTCGCCAATTTTCTTATCATCGAGCGAGCCGATGGGCTGAACTTCCGCAGCCGTGCCTGTAAAGAAAACCTCATCGGCAGTATGGAAATCCTTTAATTTGAAATTACCCTCTTCGGTCTTCACTCCTAAATCTTTGGCAATGCTGAAAACCGCGTCACGCGTAATTCCCGCGAGAATCGAGCCGAGCCGCGGCGTATGCAGCACGCCTTTTTTCAGGAAGAAAATATTTTCGCCCGGACCTTCCGCGACGAAGCCGCGATAGTCGAGGAAGAGCGCCTCATCGTATTTCGCCTTTTTGATCTCGAGCGAAGCGAGAATGGAATTGACATAGTGTCCGCAAACTTTCGCATCGCCGACGACTGAGTCTGGATGCAGGCGAATGAATTTCGAAGTCTTGACCCGAATCGGTTTGCCGCCGAGATAAGAATCCCACGGCCAACAGGCGACCGCGAGCGAGACTGGTGCGCCGACGGGATTCAAGCCCATCTTGCCGTAGTCGAAGAAAGCGAGCGGACGAATGTAGCCCGCCGAAATTTTGTTCGCGCGCACAGTCGCGACGATTGCCGCTGCCACCTCTTTTTGCGAATAGGGGATTTTCATTTCCAGCGCTTTGGCAGAATAAAACAGACGCGCGACATGTTCTTTGAGCCGGAAAATCGCCGGACCATTTTTCGTCGCGTAAAAACGAATGCCCTCGAAAACGCCCGAGCCATAATGCAGCGCGTGCGCGAGCACATGAATCTGCGCGTTTTGCCAGGCGACCATTTGACCATTCAGCCAAATTTTTTCCGTCGTTTGAAACGAAGCTTTGGGAAGTTTTTGCATGCGGAGATTTTAACTTTTTGCAGACAAAAACTAAAATGCACCGCTCGAAAAAATGGACTGCGCTTTGTTGGAAAAATTAGCTACTGCAACAGCGGAACCAGTTTCGCGCGATTGGCTTCGCGCACGAGCGCGCGCGCCAGCGCGAGCATCGGGTCAACCAGGGGCATGCCGTCAAAGTTTTTTTCTGGCAGCGCGAGCGGAATTTCCGTGCAGCCCAAGATCACCACTTCTGCGCCAACTCCTTTCAAAATCCCAAGATATTTTTCAAAATTGGCACGCGCCTGAGGCGTGACTGGACTACTTTTGGCTTTGATCCCAAACTGCGGATTGTAAATCGTGTCGTGCAGCTCACCCTGAAATTCGCTCGGAACTTCGACGATTTCGAAACCGAGCGGCTCGAAAATTTCGCGGTAAACCCCAACTTGGCGCGTACCCGTGGTGCTCATCAAGCCAATTTTTTTGGCGTTCGGAAAATTTGCTTTCACGAAGTCGGCGGTCTCGCGCAACATGTGCACAAGCTCAACATTTAATTTTTCGTCTTGAGCTAATTCGACGAAGCGATCCCAAACTTTCGGCGCGTGAAAAGTGTTGCAAGGCACACCAGCAACGAGCTCTCTCTCTCTGAACCTTCGGCTGCGTCTACCGCTGCCCGAATCGCCCGAAGCGTCTTAATCATTTCATCGGCGGGATTGCGCGGCTCCTCTCCCAGCAAGTATTTGGTGCGATCGGGAACCGCACGCGCCACATGGAAAAGAGGGATTTGACCAGCATCCGAACCGCCATTGTCGCAATTTGGCGTGATGTACTTCGCGCAAAGCTCATTGCTCGCAGCCTGACCCACTCCACCACACACACCAATCGCTTTCTCTTTACTCATTTTAGAAAAATTAATTAACTAATTTTTAATACTTTTAAAAAAGTATGTCAAGGCGCAACACCAATCAATCTCGAAACTTCTTTCACGGCTGAACTACAAACTAACCAATTGACCCTCCGAACCCAATGACCAACGACTTGAGCTTTAGGCTTACTTCTTCTGCCCTTTCCAATAAAGAATGTTGTAGCCTTTTTCAAAAGCGGCGATGGCGGCGGTCAGAATGTCGGGTGAATTCGCGCGCGAGACGACAGAATTT
Source organism: Patescibacteria group bacterium (assembly GCA_041665585.1). Classification (NCBI taxonomy): domain Bacteria; species Patescibacteria group bacterium. The sequence goes on from JBAYIN010000004.1 coordinate 87,040, forward strand.
TGCGCTGAATCTTCCAGCTTCATGCGCACCTCGGTCGTCGCGTCCGTACCATTCGCATCGACGAAGACGGCGAAGTCGGTGAGGCGCGGCTCGAAACTTTTGCCGATCAAAGCCGCACGAATCGCAGAAATAATCGCGTCGACCGGACCGACACCTTGGCTTTCAGCTTTTAATTTTTTGCCGAAAAATTCCACAAGCACTTTCGCGCGTGGCGGATTTTTCTTGTGAATTTCGAGCTCGTAATCGAGCACGCGCATCACGCGCGCGTCGGAAGTGAGATCGGCGAGCGCTTCTTCGATCAAGCTTTGGAGGTCGGACTTCGCGACTGATTTGCCTTTCGCGAGGAAGGTTTCGATGGCGAAAAGCACTTCCTGCAAGTGTGAGTCTTTCAGGTTCGCTGAGAATTCTTTTTGTAAAACTTTTTTCAATTCGACGAGCGTCGGCGTTTTGGCAAAGAGAATTTTTTTGCGCTCAGCGAAACCCGCCGAACGAATCGCGTAAAGTTTGAATTCGAGGAAGCGGTCGACTTCGGCGAGCTTCGGCTCGACTGCCGGCGGAATCGGATGCGAGTCGAGCGCCGAGCGCGGATCTTTGAGTCCGGTGCCTGTCGCGATCAAGACGACCGTGGCAGATTTTTTGAGAAGACCTTTCTTTTGTAATTTTGCAATCGCAGCCAGCGGGAGCGCACCCGACGGCTCAGTGAAAATCGCCTCGCGCTCACCCAGTTTTTTTTGCGCTGCGACGACTTCAGCTTCGCTGACGGTAAGCGCCGTCCCGCCCGAATCGCGCACCGCCGCCAGCGCTTTCAGGTCGTCGAGCGGGCGACCGATGCCGACCGCGGAACAAATCGTCGCCGGATGGGCGACGAAGGGCGCCTTTTTTAATTTCCGAGCAAAAGCCGCGACGACGGTCGAGCAACCGCTCGGCTGAACCGCAACCATCTTCGGTAATTTTTTGGTGAAGCCGAGTTTTTTGAATTCGACGAAACCTTTCCAGATCGCGGAGAGATTCGTCCCGCAACCGACCGGCACGATGACGAAGTCGGGAATTTTCTCCCAAGGGGACCCCTTCGGGGCATTTAATTGTTCGATGATTTCGAAGGCAATGGTTTTCTGACCCTCGCTGCGGAAGACATAATCACCCGCAAGGTAGAAGTGATATTTCGCCGCCATTTGCGAAGCGAGCTCGCAGCAGTCAGCGTATGTCCCGCGAATGGAAAGTACGCGCGCACCGTAACTCATCGCCTGCGCCAATTTACCAAGCGGCGTATTTTCTGGAATCAAGACATAGCAGGGCAGTCCTGCGACGGCTGAATACGCCGCGACCGACGCTGCCATATTGCCGGTCGAGGCGACGACGATGGCTTTGGCTTTGAGCTCGAGCGCTTTGGAAATTTCAACCAATGAGCCGCGATCCTTGAAAACACCCGTCGGATTCATGCCTTCGTTTTTGACGAATAAATTTGGCTGTTTGAGTTCAGCGGCAATCTGGCGAATCGGAATGAGCGGCGTGCCGCCTTCACCGAGTGAGATGATTTTGGAATGCGCTCCGAGCGGAAAAAACGGCAGGTATTTTTTAGCAGAAAGTGGCCCTTTTTTTTGGAATTCTGTCGCCACGCGTTTTTTTAATTGCGCGAAATCGAACTCGACATTGAGCGCCTCGCCACAGCGCGGACAAACTGAAACCGAGTCTTTTTCGGCGACGAGCGCAGTGCAGCCGACGCAGCGTAATTTGTAAGTTGAATTTTTCAAATGCCAAAAAGATAACGCCGCCATTTTTGGGAGGGCGTGAGTAGGGTGAGACTTTTGTCCTCTGCAGTCTTGCTGGGTAAAAAATCCGCAATCGTCTGCGTCTCGTCTGTGAGGATGATGACCTCTTCGCCCGGTTGTTTTTGTCCCAGCAATTCTTTGGCGACTTTCTCACGGTAACGCGCCGACTCCGCGTAAGCCAATTCGCCAGATCTACCCGCGAGCTCAGCGCGCTGCGCCTCGATCGAAGTCGAGGAAGTCGAGATGTATGTCCCGACCTGGAAAAGGTCGCGGTAGGTCGAGCGCGCCAGCGCAAACAACATGAAGACAATCACGATAAAGCTCGCACTAAGTACGATTTTGAAATAAAGCGGCTGGGAATTTTTGTTCGAGCTGTTCAAGTTGTTCTAATTGTTAGAAGTGTTATTTGCGTAAATATTTTTCGAGCGCAATCAATTTAAAATATAATTCTTGGCTCCGCGAATCAAATTCGGTCTGCTGATTCTCATCGAGTTTATAACCCTGAGCAAGCGCAATCCGCTCGGCAGCCACGACCTCAGGCAAAGAACCTAAACCCATTCTCACGAAATTTGCGAAGTCTTTTTTGGTTTTGCGTCCACTACCTTCCGCCAGATTTAGCGCGACGGAAAGTGCGGCGCGATTGATTTGGCTTGTTAGATTAAATTTTTCCTCGACAGGGAAGCTCCCGGTGATTGTTCTGACTAATTTGGTAAATTCGAGTGCCAGATTCCAAACCTCGAGATTCTCAAATTTGAACTTCATTTCGAACAACTAGAACAATCCCGCGCAGCGGGAGATTGAACAATTCGAACTAAATCTTAAGCGGCATAATCAGGTGCAAATAATCCGCCGACTTCGCCGGACGAATCACCGCGGGCACCATTTTTTCGCCGAGTTCGAGCTCGATGTCTTTCGCACCAATCGCGGCGAGCGCTTCGAGTAAATAGTTGGCATTCAACGCGACGGCATTCTGCGCGCCCGCAATCGTCGCCGTGACTTCCGCTTCTTCTTCGCCGATTTGGGTCGCATCCGACAGGACGCGCAGTTTTTTGTCGGCGGAAACTTCGAGCTTGACCGAGTGGGAATCGTGCGCGAAAAGATTGACGCGCTTCACCGCCGTCGCGATTTCTTCCGTCTTGAGGGAAATCGTAGTCGCGTGTTTTTTTGGAATGATTTGCTCGTAGTCCGGATAGCTGCCTTCGATCAAGCGGCTGGCCAACTCAACATTTTTGTAGAGAAATAAAACCTGATTCGCCGAAACATCGAGCGTCACGGTTTCTTTGCCTTTTTCGAGAATGCGCGCGAGCTCATTTACTGTCCGCGTCGGAATGATGATCGAAATTTCTTTTTCGGGTGGCGTCAGCGGTTTGAGAATTTTTTCGGACAAGCGGTAAGAGTCCGTCGCCGCCAGGCGAATTTCTTTTTTCGTCGCGCGCAAATGCACACCGGCCAAGACCGGACGCACCATGTCGCGCGCTGCCGCGAAAGCGACTTGATTGATCGCATCGAGTAAATCACCCGCCGCGAGTGTCAGCGAAACTTCTTTCTTGACTTGCGGAATGAGCGGGAACTCGTCCGAGGAAATGCCTTTGATTCTAGTCTTGGAACGCGCCGCGGAAATTTGCAGATCCAGACCTTCAGTATTTTTGAGCTCGACTTTGCCGTCAGACAGCAGCCCGACATAATTCGTGAAAAGCCGCGCGGGAATCGTGAGCGAGCCTTCGTTCTTGATCTCCGCTTTGATCGCCGTCGTGATGGCGATTTCCAAATTGGTCGCGGCGAAAGTCAATTTCTTGTTTTCCGCTTTGAGTAAAATGTTATTCAAAACTGGCAGCGTCGAATTGAGGTTGACGGCTTTCGAGACGGTCGTGAGGGCGGCGAGCAAATCTTTTTGTTCGCAATCTAAAAGCATTTTGGAGTTTTAATTCACTTTGATTTTAAAGTTTTTGCGAGGCGACGACAACTCACCTAAAATCAAGGCATGCTGAAGAAACTATTTACGCTTTTGCTGGCTGTCGGAATCTTGACCGGCTGTGAAAATGCCAGCTCCGTCACTGAGAATGCTGCCGCGCTGAAGGCGAGCGTCGCCACGACCATCGCCGAAGTCCAGACTGGCGTTAGTAATGTCGTCGGCAAAGCGCAGGGCGCTTATGAAACTTTGCTCGAGAAAAAAGCGGAACTCGAAACCACGGTCGGCGAAATCAACGAAGCTGTCGCGGCTGCGAATAAATTACTCGGTAAAGAAGATGCTGAGACGGCTCAGGTCGAGAAATTGCACGCGACGATTGCAGAACTGCAGTCCACCCTGGCTGCCGCTGAGGTGGCGCTGAAAGAAGTTGATGCGACTGAAAAAAATCTACAAAACAAGACGGTCGCTACGCAAAATTAATTCTCAAAAATGACTGATTTAAAAGGCAGTTTCGTCGCCCTCATCACGCCGTTTGAAAAAAAATCACTCGAGATTGACGAGGAGAAATTACGCGAGCTGGTGAATTGGCAGATTGAAGCCGGCACGGACGGTATCGTCGCCGTCGGCACTACGGGCGAATCCGCGACCCTGTCGAAGACCGAACATCGCCGCGTGCTCGAAATCGTGATTCACGAGACGAAAAAAAGAGTGCCAATCATCGCGGGTACCGGCTCGAATGCGACGCGCGAATCCGTCAGCCTGACTGAATTCGCGAAGGAGCACGGCGCGGATTTCGGTCTGGCGATTTCACCGTATTACAACAAGCCAACCCAAGACGGCATCGTCGCGCATTATTCGAAAATCGCGGAGGTCGGTCTGCCGACCATTCTTTACAATGTGCCGAGCCGCACCGGACGCAATGTCGAAGCCGCGACCACTTTGGAATTGGCGAGCAATCCCAATCTCGTCGGGATCAAAGAGGCGAGCGGCGATCTCGCACAAGTTCGCAAAATTTGTGAGAAAAAACCAGAGAATTTCGTGGTGCTCTCGGGCGAAGACGCGCAGACTTTGGAAATTATCAAAATGGGCGGTGTCGGAGCGATTGGCGTGATTCAAAATGAAATTCCCGCAGAAATGAAGAAAATGATTGATCTCGCACTCGCCGGCAAATTTGAGAAAGCTGAGAAAATTAACGCACAATTCGCAAACCTGATGGACTTGAATTTTGCCGACAATAATCCGATCGATGTGAAGTGGGCGCTCGCCGCGATGGGCAAAATCGACTACGCCGTCCGCCTCCCACTGACTCAACCGAGCGCGACGAACAAAATCAAAATCCGCGAAGAACTCGTGAAATTAGGCTTGGCGTAGAACTTGACGATCGAAGCTAGCTCTTGGTAAAGTTGGATACTTTAAGTTTTTCAAATGCCGCCGTCTCCATCTTTCAAAGAATCTGGTGCAATTCTCGAGACTGGAAACGCACTCTTGGATGTTCTTAAGGCTTCCGAGTGCACAAAAAAATGTCCAGGCCGCCAAAACCTGTCTCGAGAGTTGTCGTGGCTAGACTATGCAGCTAAAGAATTCAGGGAAGATGCTTTGACAAGATGGGCTGACGACGCTCGCACGGCAACAGAAGCATTACTTAAAAAATGTGACTGCTGTGTCCGTATTCCCGAGATTGCAAAAGAATTAATTGCCGAATACAGGCAAAGCCTCGGGCTAGTTGTCGAACAAGAAAACCCCGGTCAAGACCCAGAACCTGCTTTGGCGTAGAATTTGACGATCGAAGCTAGCTCTTGGTAAAGTTGGGTACTTTAAGTTTTTCAAATGGACTCAATTTTCAAAGAATCTAACGCGCTCAGCGAAGCGGGAAAAGAACTCTTGGCGGCTCTTAGTTCTCGCAATTGCAGGTCGTGCCAAAGCCTTAGAGAGTTCAGAAGAGAAATCACAGAATTAGCTTTCGTAACGCGAAACTTCAAAAATATACCTCTTGTTTATGATTGCGGTATTTATCCTCCTGTCTTATCTAAATCAAGAACGACCTTAACAAGATGGATTAAAGATGCTGACATGGCACAAAAAGCCTTGCTTGAAAACTGTGACGGTTGCGAATCTCTCCCGGCTGGAGCAGAGAAACTAACTGCCGAGCGAAGACAACTGGTCGGCTCACTTCTCGGAGGAAGAACATTAATTAATGACGCGATTTAGGTTTGGTTTAATTTTGCGGGAACGCTAAAATCACCAAGTTCTTAACTTTTTGAAATGCAGTTTTTCCGCAAAGCGTTCGTCGGTTTTTTAATTTTCACAATCGTGGCGAGTCCGAGTCTCGCTGCATTCGAAGATGTGAAAGATGCGCTCTCGCCGGATGTGGTTCAGTTTTTGCAGGCGTACGGCGTCGGCAATTCGACTGCGAATTTTTTTCCGAAGCGACCGGTTTCACTCGTGGAATTTTTGGCGATGGGACTCACGCTCGCCGGGGTCCAAGATCTAGGCGGGAATGCGACGACGCGTTTCACAGATGTACCGGCGGATGCTTGGTTCGCACCGGTCATCGCGAAAGCCGACGAGCTTGATCTGCTCGGAGATTTCCGCGGTGAAAACTTATTGCCGAGCCGAACGCTCAGTCGTGGTGAAGTCGCCGAGCTCGGTTTGAAAATTTTTGGCATCGGCGTCCCGATGGTCTCGAACAATGAGGAATTTGGATTCAAGGATGTCGGCAAAAATTACCGGTTTGCGCGTTTTATTTTTCGCGCGGTAAAGATGGGCGTGCTCGAACCGCTTTCCGACACTGAGTTCGGCACGGCACGGCGCGTGAGTCGCGGTGAAGCAGCACAATTTTTTTACAACCTCGCGAATTTCGTGGAAGGACCGAGCATCGTAATTCAGACGGGGACGACCAATATTCCGGAGTTCATGCTTTTCCAGCATGTCTGGAATGAGGCGAAAAATCGCTTCCTGTATCCCGAAAAAGCTGGAGATTCCGACATGCTGTATTCGGCGATTCAGGGCATGGTGAAATCGCTCGACGATCCCTATTCGGAATTTTACACACCGGAAGAGACGAAATCTGAGACCGCCAATCTCTCTGGCGAAGTCGAAGGAATCGGCGTCTACATCGAGGCGGATCCGCAGAATCGCGGGCTCATCATCGTCGCGCCGATCTACAGCTCTCCAGCTGAACGCGCAGGACTGCGCGCCGGCGACATCATCACAGCAGTCGACGGCAAACCGCTCGCGGGCTTGCCGCTCGCTGACGCGGCGAATCTCACGCGCGGTCCGACGGGAACCACTGCGAAATACACGATTTTGCGCGACGAACAAGAATTCACGGTGGAAATCATTCGCCAAAAAATAAAGCTCGACATCGCGACAGTGGAATTTCAAAACGACATCGCCATCATCGACATCAATCAATTCACGACGGCGCTGCCGAAAGACTTCGCGCAAATCGCGACGCAAATCGCCGAACACCGCGTGCGTGGAATTATTTTGGATTTGCGCAACAATGGCGGCGGACTAGTGAATGCTGCGGTGGATTTGCTCGGCTACTTCCTGCCGAAAGGTACGCTCGTCGCTTCGCAAGAATTTCGACCCGAACTGGCAGCGGAAAATCTCGACTACAAAACGGAACGCGACCCGACACTAAATGGAATTCGCACCTTGATTTTGGTGAATCGGGGAACCGCGAGCGCGAGCGAAATCGTCGCGGCAGCGCTGCAAGACTACGGCGCAGCGAGCGTTCTCGGCGAGCAGACTTTCGGCAAAGGGGTCGTGCAGGAAATTAATTTTTTCAATGACGGTACCGCGCTGAAAATGACAGTCGCGCACTGGCTCTCACCGAAAAAGCAGGAAATTCAAGGTGTCGGTGTCAAACCGGACTTCGCTGCCCTCGACACTCCCGAGACGCCGACCGACGAAGCGATTGAGGCGGCTCTGGCTTATTTTTGATTATGAATGCAGACAAGGAAGGCTTCAGCTTCTATGGCTAACAAACTATAATTCAACACAATCTACATGCCTCCTAACCATGCCGTTAACGGCATGGTTAAAAATGTACATATGTTGTTTTGCAGTTGCTTAGCTATAGGTCTCAATTTTCAAAATCAAGGCAGAGGGAGGCATGTTTTCTTGGTGTTTTTTGAAGTTTGGGTTGAAGCGAACCTAAACACCATCTGACCAATGACCCTCAGAACCAACTGACCAATGACCCTCAGAACCAAAAGACTTAGTGGCTTAATGACTTAACGAACCATTGTCTTTTTTAAATAAAAATGTTAAAATAAACAAAATTAAAACTAACAACAAACATGCAATCCTACCGCATCGCCGAGCTGAATAAACTTTACAGCTCCGCCGAGCTCACGATTGATCTCACCACGGCGCGCAAATCCGAGGCGAAGCTGAAGGCAACGCGTGAAGAATACGAGCAGCTTTTACGCGAAACTTTTTTGGCGTCTTATCTTGATAATTACCGCTTCGCGATTTTCGGCAGTTCACGCGTCGAACCCGATTCAGCGACATTTAATTTTGTGAAAAATTTAGCCTGCAAAGTCGGCAGCGATATGGACATCGACATCGTGACGGGCGGCGGCGGCGGACTGATGTACGCCGCGAACCTCGGACTCAAAAAAGCCAAAGCTCGGCGGAAAAATCCCCGCGCCAAAAATTTGGGGATCTTGGTAAATCTCGAACACGAGGAGGGCCGCAACGACTGTCTCGATGTGACACGCCAATTTGAAAATTTCAGCACACGCCTCGAGAGCTTCATTCATTCTTCGAATGCGATTTACCTCGCCCCGGGCGGACTCGGCACCGACCTCGAAGGCGCGATGTTTATGCAGCTGAAACAGCTCCAGAAGCTCGAGCCGACTTTTCCGATTCTGGCGCATCCTTTTTGGAAACCGATTTTCAATTATGAAAACGGCATCATGTATCAGAAACAGCTCAAAATGGGACGCACGACCTTAATCGGCAAAGACGACCTCGTCCTCGTTCATTTCACGGACAATCTGAAAGAGATTGGGCATATTTTGAAAGCGAGCTACGACGGCTGGTTGGCGCTGCGCAAGAAAGTTAAATTCATTAATTAATTTTTTCCAATGAAAACCAAAACAAAAACTGCACCGTTCATTCTTTGGTTCGACGAAATCGGTATCGAAGATGTTCCACTCGTCGGCGGTAAGAATGCTTCTCTCGGCGAAATGTACCGCAACCTTTCGAAAAAAGGTGTGCGCGTGCCGAATGGTTTTGCCATCACCGCACAGGCTTACCACTACTTGCTCGAAAAGGGCGGCGTGAAAAACGCCATCGAAGAGGCCTTGAAAGGTCTCGACACACGCGATGTCACCGACCTCGCCCGGCGCGGCGAGAAAGTGCGCGAAATTATTTTGGCGACGCCATTTCCGCCGGAGCTCGCCGCGGAAATTAAAACTGCCTACAAAAAACTTTCCCAAAATTACAAAAAGGCGAGTGTCGATGTCGCGGTGCGCAGCTCGGCGACGGCGGAAGATTTGCCCGACGCGAGCTTCGCCGGTCAGCAGGAAACTTATCTGAACATCACGGGTCCGACTCAGCTCATCATCGCCTGCCAGAAATGTTTCGCTTCGCTTTTCACGAATCGCGCCATCAGTTATCGCGAAGATAAAAAATTCGACCACTTCTCCATCGGGCTCTCGATCGCCGTGCAGAAAATGGTGCGCTCGGATCTCGCGTGTAGCGGCGTAATGTTCTCGATCGACACCGAAAGCGGTTTCCGTGAGTCCGTCCTGATCAACGGCTCGTGGGGACTCGGTGAAAATGTCGTCCAGGGGGCGGTCACGCCGGATGAATTTTTTGTCTTCAAGCCAACACTGAAAAAAGGTAAACGCCCGATTCTACAGAAAAAAGTCGGCAGCAAAACAATCAAGATGGTCTATGCGGCTGATGGCAACAAGCCAACGGTAAACATTCCAACCCCCGAAGAAGATCGCAAAAAGCTCGTGCTGACCGACGATGAAGTGCTGCTGCTTTCGCGCTGGGCGTGCATCATCGAAGATCACTACTCGCACAAAGCTGGTCACTTCAAGCCGATGGACATGGAGTGGGCGAAGGACGGACAGACGGGCGAACTTTTCATCGTGCAGGCACGACCAGAGACAGTGCAGTCGCGACGCGATTTGTCCGTGCTCAGAACTTACAAGCTGAAGAAGACGGGTGCGGTAATCACGACGGGTGCGCCCGTCGGCGAGAAAATCGGCGCGGGTCGCGCGAAAATTATTAAAAGCGCACATGAAATCAGCCAATTCAAAAAAGGCGAAGTGCTCGTCACCGACATCACCGATCCGGACTGGGAGCCAATCATGAAAATCGCAAGTGCTATCGTGACGAATCGGGGCGGGCGCACTTGCCACGCCGCCATCGTTTCGCGCGAGCTCGGCATTCCCTGTGTCGTCGGCACGCGTGACGCAACGGCGAAAATTAAAACTGGACAAGAAATTACCGTCTCCTGCGCCGACGGTGAGATTGGTAAAGTTTACGCGGGAAAATTACCCTTCGAAGTGAAAGAGGTGAATCTCAAAAATTTGACGCGGCCGAAAACAAAAATGATGATGAACCTCGCTTCGCCGGAGCAGGCTTTCTCGGCGAGCTTTATTCCGAATGACGGTGTCGGACTCGCGCGCGAAGAGTTCGTGATTAATTCCTATATCAAAATTCACCCGCTCGCCTTGTTAAATTTCGCGCAGCTGAAAGATTCAGCTGCCAAAGCAGAAATCGCCGAATTGACTTACGGTTACAAAAATAAAGCGGATTATTTTGTCGACAAACTAGCGCAAGGCATCGCGATGATCGGCGCGGCGTTTTATCCGAAAGATGTGATCGTGCGCTTGTCGGATTTCAAATCGAATGAATACGCCAACTTGATCGGCGGACGCGAGTTCGAGCCCCTCGAGGAAAATCCGATGATTGGCTGGCGCGGCGCGAGTCGCTACTACGATCCGAAATATCGCGACGCTTTCGCGCTGGAGTGCCGGGCTTTGCGAAAAGTGCGCGAGGAAATGGGACTCACAAATGTGAAAATCATGATTCCGTTTTGCCGGACGGTCGAGGAGGGGAAAAAGGTGCAGGCGGAAATGAAGAAACACGGACTCGCGCGCGGCAAGAATGGACTCGAGATTTATGTGATGTGCGAGATTCCTTCGAATGTGATTCTGGCGGAAGATTTTTGCAAAATTTTCGACGGCTTCTCAATCGGCTCAAACGATCTCACCCAGCTCACGCTCGGCGTCGATCGCGACAGTCAGCTCGTCAGTCACATTTGCAACGAACGCAATCCGGCGGTTAAGAAATTGGTCAGCACCGTAATCAAAATCGCGAAGAAAAATAAATGCAAAATCGGGATTTGCGGACAAGCCCCGAGTGACTTTCCGGATTTCGCTCGTTTCCTCGCGAGCGAAGGGATTGATTCGATTTCGCTCACGCCCGACTCACTGCTCAAGACGACGATTGACATTGCGAAGCTGGAGAAAAGGAAAGCTAGCGGAAAATAAGCGTCACGCGCAGCTCACCGGTTGAGTCCATGGAGAGCCCAATCGCGATTTGCGATTTGCCGGTGTCGGTCAAGATTGAATCACTCAGGCTCGTGGCGATTTGCGAGAGCTGGCTGGCTGAGACTAGGAAGCTCATGAAGGCGCTCGTCTGATCGACTGCGCGAACATTGTTTTCGAGCGAGTCTGAACCGTTTTTAAAATCGATGAAATTTTCGGCAATCATTTTGTCGCTCCAGCCCTGCGCGACTGGCGTGAGCGCGGTGTCGAGCATGAATGCTGCGGAATTATTTTGGCTGCGGCGTAAATTAATTTCGGCCAAGACCTGATTTCGCGCCGCCACCAAATTGGCGGGCGTCAGCGGATCAGCAGAAAATTCCTCGACAAAAATCAAGCTATTCTCGGTCTGTGCGATTCCGAGACCGACGCGCGTCCATTCCGGGTCGAGCAAGTTTTGGCGGTGCGCCGCTGAGCGCAGCAGACCGGCGTTGGCGTTTTCGGTCGTGGCATCGCGGGCGAGATTTTCGCCGACCGGCATCTGCAGCCCAGCGAGAATCCGCCGCGCATCCGGACTCCGACCAGCTGGATCCGTGTGTCCGAAGAAGTTTTGGGTCGCCATGGCGTCGGCGTAATTTTGCGCGAAAGCGGAAATTTCTGGATCAAGCGTGACTGCCGGCAAATTTTGACTCAGACGAAATTCATTAATCAGGCGGAGCAAAATTGTTTTCTCGCGATTAATGGAAATTTTGGAATTCGGATTCGGTGCCTCCCGTAGATCGGCGAAGTCGGGCAACAGCGGGAAAACCCCCGGCGAATAAAGTGGTTGATTCAGCACCGCAATCCCGTCGGTCGAATTAATTTCGAGAAAATAAGTGCCGACGGTCGACAGGCTGAGGCTGACTGCGAAACTCTCGCCCGCCGCGATTGTCGCGGCACTGCCGAGAATTGAGGACTCGGAAACCGAGCCGTCCGGCAAAATGAGAAAAATTGAATTCTCGAGCTCGGTTCCGGCAGTCGCCGAAAAATTGATGCTGTCTGTGTAAAAAGTCGGCGGATTGGTAATGGTGATTTTGTCCTTATTGAGTGTCGCGAAATAGTGGTTGCCGAGATTCAGGTCGAGAGGCGGACCACTCGCCCAATTTGTCCGCGGCTCGTAGCTGAATCCGTGCTCCGACTTCGCGCCAAAAACTTGGACTGTCGCCACGCCGCTCGTGAAGTCGACGAAATCAGCCGGGTCGAGCGCGACCGCAGTTTGACCGGCAGAAATTAATCTTTCGACGCGATTTTGCCCTTGGCGAATCACGACACGAAAAATGTTGTTGCTGGCATCCGCCCAGGTGAGCTTCGGTCGATTGTCCTGCACCGCAGTCTGAAGCGCGGTCGGCGCGAGCTCACTTCGCGCGAGTGTCGCCGGAGCGCACTCGCGCGGCAAGACATCGAGTGTCGCCGCTGTGTTGGAATTGGTCGTCGCAGGAATGAGCGAAAAATTGTAGCGACCCGGCGTGTGGAAAAAAACCGGCACCGCGAAACTATTGGCGGAAACATCGGCGGGAAATTGGCGACGCGTCTTGTCACTGCTATTTTCCAGCACTGCCGTCAGTTCGCCGTTTTCGGTGCTTATCCCGCTGAAGGTGAAGACTTCGTTTTCGTAAAAAGTGTTGGGTGGGTTTTGCGTGAGCGTAATTTTTTGAAAATAATCCGTCGGCAGGGTCGCCGCATTTTCCAAAAAGGACGGACAAACGGTTTCGACGCGCGTCTGAAAACGGTAAACAATCTCAGCGAGTGCGCCGCGCGTGAGTGGCGTCGCCGGCTGAATCTGGTTCGCGGAATTCGGCTCGACGAGGTTGAAGGTCTTGGCGTAAAGCAGGAACGAATTGTACCAAGCGTCTTTTTCGGAGTCGGCGAAAAGCTGGCTCGCGGTCGTGTAATTTTCGAGTGGAATTGTGTTTGTGTTGAGTAAAATTTTGAGCGCCTCGACCAAATTCACAGTTTGCTCGGGACGAAAAGAGCCGTCCCGATAGCCGTCAACGATTCCGGAATTTTTGGCAGAAAAAACGAAAGGGGCGAACCAGGCGTCCGCCGGCACATCGGGAAAAACAGCACTCACCGGATTTTGGATTTGGACACCGCTCGCGAGCAAGAGAATCTTGAGCGCCTCGGCGCGATTGACCGGATTCCCGGGACGAAATGAGCCGTCGCCATAACCCGCGATTACGCCTTCTTTCGAAAGATAATCAATCGCCGCGGCATTGGGGCTGCTGACGGGCACATCGAAAAACGACGCGGCTTGCGCGACTCCGAACACCCAGCCGAAAACCACTGTCGCCAGAACTACTTTTCGAAAATTGGGGAAAAGATTCACGCTGGAATTATCGCAGTAAATCGCCAGATTTAAAACTTCCTCTGTGAAAAAATCCACGGTGGCAAGAGCAGTGCGAGCAGAAATAACCAGCCGTTGTGAAAATTGATTGCGAGAATCGTGAGCGCAAAAAAGGCAATCGACGCCAACAAACAATTGCGCTTCAGCTTTTCAAAAGCCAGCGTGAAGACTTTGAACTCAGGCGGCAACGAGTTTTTGGGTGGCGTATGTCTTTCGGGAGTCTTGCCCACGACTTCACCTTCGAGAATGCGAGATTCTTCGGAATCGAAGTCCGCCGAAGCATTTTGCGAAGGCGGATCGTTTTGGTGGTTCATTTTTCAGCCAGAATGATTAAATTGCGACCACGAAAAAAGTTGGATTTCTCAGCGTGGCGTGCGTAAAAAATTTTAATATTTTTGAATCCCGTTGTCGCGCACAGTTTCTTGAGCTCGCCTTTGCGAAAGGCGAAAACCGTCCGCACGCCTGCTCCAGCGAAAGGAATCGTGAGTGTGCGCGCGAATTTTTGCGCCAAACGAAATTTCCAGAAACGCGGCTGCCACAAATTCCAAACTGTGAGAAAAATTCGCCCATCCGGCTGTAAGCTCGCGTAAAGGTTTTCCAGGGCTTTTTTTTGCTCAGCGGAATTTGTGAGATGGTGCAGCACTGCAACACAGAAAATCGCGTCGGGTTTTCCATCCGTTAACCCCCGAGATATCTCGGGAGTTAACTCGCGTAAATCAGCGACCACGAACTCTCGAGCAGGAAAATTTTTGCGAGCGAGCGCGATTAAATTTTTGGACGAATCGAAGCCGCAATACTCGCCGTGAAAATTGTTGCCCGCGAGCCAAAAATTGAGACGCCCGTTGCCGCAGCCCGCGTCGAGAATTTTTTGAGCAGACAAAAGTTCGTGCGCGAATTCGAATTCGCCCCAGGCGCTGCGCCGTGTCGCATCCCACTTTTTCGAGATAGAATCGTAAAAATTTTGCATGAATTTCGACGAAATCATTTTACGAGCGATTGAGGAAAAATGCGCGACCGAAAAGGATCTGCGCGAATTGAAAGTTCGCGCGTCCGGACGGACAGGCAGCCTCGCGAAAAATTCCGAACTGGTCGAAGCTTATTTGCGACTGCTGAAGGCGAAGAAAATTAAGGTAAATCCAGCGCTGGAAAAGATTTTGAAAAAGTCGCGCATCCGAACTCTGTCGGGCGTCGCACCCATCGCCGTCCTCACGAAGCCGCTCGGCTGTCCAGGCAAATGTGTTTTTTGTCCGAGCGAGGCGCGCATGCCCAAAAGTTATTTGTCGAATGAGCCCGCCGTGATGCGGGCAGTGCGCGCGGAGTTCGATCCATTTCGCCAGGTCAAAGACCGAATCAAAGCCCTGGAAAGCTGCGGGCATTCAACGGAAAAAATTGAACTGATTGTAATGGGCGGAACTTTTTCGGCGCACCCGCGCAATTACCAAACTTGGTTTGTGAAACGATGCTTCGCAGCGCTAAATTCGCGGCAAGCTAAATCCGGCTCGCTCGAAGACTTGAAAACTGCGAACGAAAAATCGAAGCACCGCCTCGTCGGGCTCACGCTCGAGACGCGTCCGGATTTTTTGGACGAAAAAGAGGTAAAGCGATTTTTGAAGCTCGGGGCGACCCGCGTCGAAATCGGCGTGCAAAACTTGGACGACAAAATTTTGAAGCTGGCGAAACGCGGACATGGTGCGGCGGAGTCGGCGCGCGCCATCGCGCTCTTGAAAAAAAACGGATTGAAGGTCGGAATTCACCTGATGCCTAATTTACCTGGTGCAACTCCTAAGTCGGATTTCCAAATGTTTGAGGAAGTTTTTGGTAATGAAAAATGGCGACCGGATCAGATTAAAATTTACCCAACGGTCTTGATCAAGGGTACCGAGCTGGAAAAACTCTGGCGCACGAAAAAATGGCAGCCTTATTCCGACAAAGTTTTGACGGAGCTACTCGCGAAAATGAAAAGCCTCGTCCCGCCCTGGGTGCGGCTGACGCGCGTGATTCGCGACATTCCGGCGGAGTCGATTTTGGCAGGCTCGAAACTCACGAACCTGCGACAAATTTTGCAGCAACAAAAAGTCGTGTGCCACTGCATCCGCTGCCGTGAAATTCGTGGCGACAATTTCGATGCGGCGCAGGCGGAATTAATCCGCCGCGAATATCAGGCGAGCGTCGGCCTAGAAATTTTATTAAGCTTTGAAATTGGCGAGAAGCTGATTTCGCTTTTGCGCCTGCGCCTCGATGAAAATGCAACCATCCGCGAATTGCACACCTTCGGCGAAGAAATCGGACTCTCGCAATCGGGTAATTCGCAGCACCGGGGCTTCGGAAAAAAATTAATTTCCGAGGCGGAAAAAATCGCCCGCGTCGCAGGCTTCGAAAAATTAAGAATTATTTCGGGTGTCGGCGTGCGAGAATATTATCGGAAGCTTGGCTACCGACTCGACCGTGAGAAAATTTTTGTCGAGAAAGGCTTGTCCCCACGAAAGCGGTGATCCAAAAATTTAAAATGAGGTTATTCGAAAAGCAAATCACGCAACTTAATTTACGCAATCACGCGTACCGCAATTTTGTTGAGCAACTGCTCGAATTTTTGCTGCAAGCCGATTTGGGCAGTGGCGACCTGACGACGCAGTTATTGCAAAATCCGCAGCGCAAAATCGAGGCAAAAGTAATCGCAAAGTCGAGTGGCATTTTGGCTGGCGCAGAAGAGGTCGCATTTTTCTGGCGCAAACATGGAGTGAAAATTTTGACGGCGAAAAAAGACGGCGCGAAAGTGAAAGTCGGCGACACGATTTTCGCGCTCAGCGGTCCGGCAGCGAAAATTCTCACGACGGAACGAGTCGGACTAAATTTACTCTCGCGCTTGTCGGGCATCGCGACAGCGGCGGAAAAATTGGCGCGCAAAATTGGTAAACGGAAATTCGCCGCGACGCGTAAAACGCCACTCGGACTGCTCGACTCGCGCGCGGTCGTCATCGGCGGCGGACTGCCGCACAGGCTCAATCTCGCCGATCAAATTTTGGTCAAAGAAAATCACCGCGCGGTCGAACCAGAGATTTGGCGCAGCGTTGCAACGAAAAATTTCTTTGAGGTCGAAGCCGACTCACCAAAATTGGCGCTCGCCATCGCCACCCATTTCGCGAAGAATAAAAACTTAATTTTGATGCTCGATAATTTTTCAGTCGGGGAGTTTCGCCAAACCGCCGTGCTGATTCGCAAAATCAATCCGCGCATAATTCTCGAGGCGAGCGGCGGGATCGACGAAAAAACGGCGGGCAAATTTCTCACCGCAGGCGCCGACTTCGTCTCGCTCGGGAAACTGACGAATTCGTCAGGAGTAGTGGACTTTAGCCTGCGAATTATTTAGCTTTAAATGAAACCTTAACAGGAGGAAGATTCTCCCGCGCATCTTTCAGTGCATCAACCATTGATTCAAAAGATTTGATTGCCTGCTCTGCGTCAGGACGACCCATTTGCTTAAAAATATCAATTGTCGATGTAGTTGCGTTGATTTGTTCTCTGATTGTCTGGGTCAATCTAACGATCTCTCCGTTTTTGGTTTTCGCCGAAACGGCTTTTCGCACATCTTCCATCAGCCTTTTTGTCTGCGCCGCAAAACTGTCGACAACCTCTGAGAAGTCACAGCCACGACCACGCCCTTTTGCCTTGTCGGCACCACCCATTTTTCAAATTTAATAAGTTTTGATTCTATCTGCTAAAATCACTTTTGTCAACCTCTCGAAATGAAAACTGACTTCCTCGTCGTCGGCTCGGGCATCGCCGGACTCACCGCTGCGATTTTTTTGGCGGAAAAAGGCACAGTCACAATCGCGACGAAAAAAAATTTGCTCGAGAGTTCTTCGCGCTTCGCACAGGCCGGTGTCGCCGCAGTGCGCAATCTCGCGTGGGACAGCTTCGCGGAACATTTCGCCGACACACTCATGGCGGGAAATAACGCGAACGATCCCAAAGCTGTACGATTTTTGGTCGAGAATTCGCCGAAGCTGGTCGATTGGCTGGAGTATGAGGTCGGCGTGAAATTTCAAAAAGAACCGACTCGTGAGGCGGCGCATTCACACTCACGCGTCTGGAATACGAAGGACTCGACGGGCGAGACGATCGAGAAGGCGCTCGCGAAAATCGTCCGCCGTAATCCGAAAATTAAGTTGCTGGAAAAAACGACGCTGCTCGATTTGATTTTGGAAAAAGGCCTTTGCCGCGGCGCGTGGCTCAAGTTCGGGAAAAAAGTTGAGCCGATTTTCGCCGGCAAGGTTGTGCTCGCGACGGGTGGCTTCGGTCAGCTTTTCGCGAAGTCGACCAATCCAGAAGTTTCGGCTGGCGACGGCATCGCCGCAGCCGCCCGCGCTGGCGCGAAGTTGCGAGATCTCGAATTCATCCAATTTCACCCGACTGCGCTCGTCGGTGAAAAAACTCGCCTGACTTTGCTTTCGGAAAGTTTGCGCGGGGAGGGTGCGATTTTGCGCAATGCCCGCGGGGAAAGATTTTTGCCGAGCTACCATCCGGCAGCCGAGCTCGCGCCACGCGACATCGTCGCCCGCGCGATTTTTGAAGAACTGAAAAAGGGCAAGGTCTTCCTCGACTTCACCCGCGCCGATGCGAAGTTTTTGGAAAATCGTTTTCCGTTGATTTGGGGTGAGGTGCGCAAAACCGGACTGAATCTGGCGAAAGATTTGATTCCGATTTTCCCGGTCGCGCACTATTCCTGCGGCGGTGTCGCGGTGAATCTGAAGGGCGAAACCTCGGTAAAAAATTTACTTGCGGTGGGTGAGGTCGCGCGCACCGGTCTGCACGGCGCGAATCGTCTGGCTTCGAATTCACTCGCTGAGGCGCTCGTCTTTGGGAAATTTCTCGGTGAAAGTATCAAACCAGAAAAAGTTATCGAGCTGAAAATTCGCCCACCACAATATCTTTTCGACGAACGCGAAGATCGCCGCATTCGGAAAATTGTGCGCGACACGATGTGGACGCGCGTCGGTATCGTGCGCACGAGAGAAGGTTTGCGTGAAGCCCTCGCGACTTTAGGAAAATTGAAACCGCGTAGCTTCACCGCACAAAACGCTGTTCTCACTGCAACGCTGGTCGCAAAATCCGCCCTCGCGCGTCGAAAAAGTCTCGGCACGCATTTTCTGGAAAGCTGATTCCGAATTTTAGGTTTTGGAATTTATTTAGGTTTTGGAAATTGAGATTTGGATTTTGGAAAATTGGTGCGCCAGGAGGGAGTCGAACCCACGACACCCGGTTCCGAAGACCGGTGCTCTAATCCACTGAGCTACTGGCGCGCGCCGCGATTTTAACATTTTTACGAAAAAACAATCTTGGTTTTTGGCAAGTCTTCCTGATTGTCGAAACAAGCAGAAAGTGCTAAAATGGTTGGATTTAAAAATAAAAATGCCCACAAAAATCTTCGCAACCTTGCTCGGGATTGTAAGTCTCGCTTGCTCGGGGAGCTTCGCACTCGCGGAAATTCCGAGCGGCTATGTCCTCGTTCCTGCCAATGTTTTTTTTGGCGAGAGCACACCGAGTCCGAGCTCGGCGACAAATACTGGAGCCACAGTTTCCACGACAAAATCGGCTGTGCGCGTGAATGATGAGATTGGCTATGTCGGCGAACGCTCTACGAACGCGACTGTCAGCTTGCGCGACAACACCGGACGACCAGTCGCTGGAGTCAGTGTAAATTTGATTTCCTCACGAGGGACCGATGCAGTCGAGAGTTCCCGAACAATCACGAACTCGAATGGCGAAGCTGTTTTTCAAATTATTGCGAGCGCGGAGGGTGTGAGTTCGCTCACTGCCCTCGCCGGTAATCAAACCCTGCTTGAACGCCCACGCGTTGTCTTCCTCCAAAAAGCTGGTGGTGTTGGCGGCAACCTGTTGCACGCAGATCTTTTGGATGGCAGCACAGATGCGACCATCGCGGCAACAAGCGACACACCAATCGCCACAAACCAAATCGTCGTGGATTTCGCCAGCCTGACATCCGTCAACACGCCAACCGACCTCACGGTTTCCATTAAGGACGCCAACGGCAATCTAGTCGAAGACTTCGTCGGCACAGTCAAAATCTCAAGCTCGGATGCGCTCGCAATTTTGCCGCAAGAATACACTTTCGTTACGCTCGACCGCGGTACGCATGTTTTTGCTAACGCGGTCACTTTCACAACAGTTGGGCAGCAAACAATTTCTGTCTCGGGCGACAACAATGTCAGCGCACAAGAGATCACAACAATCGTTGAGTCTGAAGACGGCCCGGCTGAGCTAAGCTTGGCACCCGTAATTAAAAGCCCTGTCAGTGGTGATCTTTTAAATGACACCATCGTGGTTTCGGGCTCCGCTCCAACAAATACAAACCTTGCGGTTTTTGTTGACGGACAATTTTTCCAAGACACCGACTCTGACACTACTGGAAATTTCTCCAGCAATGTTGTCTTGGCAGACGGCGGCCACGAAATCACGGTCGGCGTCTTAAACAGTGATGGCTCGGTTAACTCTATTTCAGAGGCCGTCACGATCACACTAGATCAAACCAAGCCGGTCATCGAGAACATTTCGCTTCAGCCGAGTAACAAAGTTACGAGTGGCGAGACCGTGACTGTAGAAATCAAAAGTGAGCCGGGACTTATGAATGTTCAGTTCAGCATCAGTGATCAATTAATTTATCTTGATGAGTCGGCAACCCTGGGTGTTTACACTGGGGAATTCGCTGTAGCCACAGCCGGGGCCTACTTCGCAAAAGTCGAGCTCGAGGATTCCGCTGGCAATATTGGTAATTACCCTGACGCCACAAGCTTGCTCGTTGAGGCGGCAATCACAATCGACAATGTTGAGCTCACGCCGCAGGACGGTCGCATTGACCTTCGCTGGAACGCCCCGGCCAATGCCGACGAGGTCACTAATTACCAAATTTTTTACGGCGAAAACGAAGCTGAGCTCACAAAAAAATTCACCACATCGGATAATTCAACTGCGTGGTACATCGATGGACTCACCAATGAAACTCCGTATTTTTTCCGCATCGTCTCGTTCAACGCGACGGGCGGAGAAAACGGCGGCAGCGCGATTGTAGCGGCAGCTCCGACCGCACCCATAATCGAAACGCAGCCGGTCGCAACCCAGGTCTGCAATGGAAGAATTATTTTGAAGTGGGACACTGGCAATCCAGAAGTTACAAATTACCGACTCGACTACGGTACAGCAAGCGGAGAATATATCGAGAGCCGACTTTTGCCTGGTGGCGCGACAAGAAGCGAGTGGGAAGTGCGTGACCTGATCAATGGAGCTGAATATTTTTTCACCCTGAGCGGAGTCGACGATTTCGGCAATATCGTTGTGGGTTTTGACGAAGCCAGCGCGACACCAAACGCCTCGGCGGTTTGTTCGTCCAATGACCCCGTTCAGCTTTTCCAGCGCGTGGACGCGGACGGCAACGCGATTCTGACCTGGAACGCCGTACCGGGCGCGACCAGCTACCTAGTTCACGCCGGCACGCAGCCAAACATATATGACCTGGCGACAGTCGAAGTGGAGTCAACTGCTTTTCGCCCAGCCGGGCTCTTGGCAAATACGAACTACTACTTCGCCGTGAGTGCCGTCTTCTCGGGCGTGCACCAATCCGCGACACTTTCCAATGTCATCAAGGTCGAGGTCGGACCAGCGGAAATCCTTTTGATTTCGCTCGTCCTCGCGCTCGGTGGGGCCTTCTGGATTCGCCGAACTAGAAAGGCAGGTCATCAATCTTGACCTCCTCTTCGTTCGAATTTTGAATCGGCGGAGTCGGCTGAGCTGGAGCCTGAGCTGGCGCGGAGCTTTGTGCCGTCGCACCACTGCCACCACGCGAATCAAGCATAATCATATTTTCAGCGATGATTTCCGTGCGGTAGTTTTTCTTGCCATCCGGATCTTCCCAGGTGCGCGTCTTGAGGCGTCCATCGAAATAAGTTTTCGAGCCTTTTTTCAAATACTGTTGGCAAATCTCAGCCAGCTTGCCCCAGCAAACGACATTGTGAAATTCGACCTCTTCTTGAAACTCTCCAGCCGCATTTTTCCATTTACGGTTCGTCGCCACGCCAATTGTCGCAACCATTTGTCCGTTCGGCGTTTGTCGAACCTCGGGATCGCGCGTGATGTTCCCGATTATTTGCGCTCTGTTGAGTGAGGCGGCCATTGTTTGGGGGGTTAAGGATTCTTATTGTAGCAATTCACAAGAAGATTTTGCAAAGTCAGCTTGGTAAATTTAATCTAATTTTCAGCAAGCGCTGCGTCTCCCGAAAATCTGCTAAAATTTAGCTCTAGAAATGCAAGCTCTCCTGCTCGCTGCCGGTCGTTCGCGCCGATTTCAGCCGCTCGGCGATAAGAATTTTTTTCGAATTGGCGCGGAATTTTTGATCGAAAAGTCCGTCGCGAATTTACGAAAGGCGGGCATCAAAAAAATTATCTTCGTCGCAAACGCGGAGAATGCGCAAGGCCTGCGCGCGCTTTTCCCCCAAGCGACCATCGTCGTTCAGGAAAATTTAGCTGACGGCATGGCGGGCGCCGTACTCGCGGCGCGGCAGTTTTTGACCGCACCAACTCTGATTGCCTCGACGAATGATTTGGTCGAGCCAGCGGCAATTCGCGCAGTCTTGGCAGCGAAAAATTGTGACGGCGCAATCTTGGCTGAGCGCGTTGAGAATTATTTTCCCGGCGGCTATCTCGAAATTCAAAATGGTCGCATCGTAAATATCGTCGAAAAACCTGCGCCTGCGAAAGCACCGAGCGACCTCATAAATTTGGTTTTTCACTTTTTCCGCGAACCGCGTAAGTTGGTTGCGCTGCTTGAGAAAGTTTCGAACCGAAAAGATGACGGCTACGAACGCGCGCTGGCGCAACTCTTTCAGGTTGGGAAATTCGTCGCGGTCGCGAATCCGGGGAAGTGGCGCGCGGTGAAATTCCCGTGGCACGCGCTCGACCTCGTCGCCGACTTCACGAGCAGCTTAAAAAAGAAAGCTTCACCAAAAGCGGTGATCGCGAAAACCGCACTGGTGGAAAATTCCGTAATTTCCGCGGGCGCGAAAATTCTCGACTTCGCCATCGTCCGCAATTCTTTCATCGGTCGAAATGCGGTCGTCGGCTCACACTCACTCGTGCGCGATTCACAAATTCTGGAAAATGCCGTCGTCGGCAGCAGCTCGGAAATCGCGCGCAGCTCGCTCGGCGCGAATTCGTGGCTACACCGCAACTATGTCGGTGACTCAATCCTCGCGGAAAATGTCTCGCTCGGCAGCGGAGCCGTCTGCGCCAATTTGCGGCTCGACGAAGGTGAGATTTTTGTGAAAATTGAGAAACAAAAAGTTAGCACCGGACGAAATAAGTTTGGCACAGCGCTCGGCGCGAATTCCCGCGTCGGCGTGAATTCCAGCATCATGCCGGGAATTTTGGTTGGTGAAAATTGTTTCGTCGGCAGCGGGCTCGTCCTCGCGCAAAATTTGAAAAGTCAAAGCTTCCTGGACGCCGTGTGGAAAACTAAAATCCGCGTGAACCGGAAGTCCGTCGCAGTGCGTGTAAAACTCCTAAAATAGTTTTACCTGAGTTTTTACTAGCAGCTTTTCTTTTGAAAATAAGCTCTACCTCAGCCACCATAAATCATTAAAAATTAAACCGGTTTTTCCAATCACGCTCCGAAACTTTTCCACAAATTCCTAACTTTATCCACAAATAAACACTATTAAACCAATTTTCTAAAACACACCGCAAGCCACTCTTATCTACTAATTAAAAGAATGAATAAACCTATTTATATCTACGACACGACACTACGCGATGGATCTCAAATGGAGGGAGTTAATTTTTCAGTCAACGACAAAATTAAAATTGCGGAAAAATTAAATGACTTCGGAGTGGATTTTATTGAAGGCGGCTGGCCGGGAAGTAATCCAAAAGATGAAGAATTTTTTCAGGAAATTAGAAAAAGAAAGTTGAAAAGTGAAGTGGTCGCTTTTTCCGCGACAATTTTGAAAGGTAAAAAACCAGCGCAAGATTTTCTCATCCAAAAAGTGCTCGCAGCGAAAACAAACTGGGTGACGATTTTCGGCAAAACTTGGGATCTCCACACACAGCAAATTTTGAAAATTAGCGACGCGGAAGCTTTAAAATTAATTCAAACAACGATTCAATTTTTAGTCGCGCGAAAACGCAAGGTAATTTTCGATGCGGAACACTTCTTCGATGGGTTTAAAACCAATCCAAAATTCGCACTCGACTGCTTAAAAATCGCGGTAAAAAGTGGCGCAGCGAACTTAAGCTTGTGCGACACGAACGGCGGCACACTGCCGGATGAAATCAGTGAAATTTTTCGCGCGGTGCAAAAAGAAATTAAAACACCGCTTGGCATCCACGCACACAACGATTCCGGGGTTGCAGTGGCTAACTCACTCGCGGCAGTTGCCGAGGGTGCCACGGTCGTCCAGGGCACATTTGGAGGACTTGGTGAGCGCGCCGGCAATGCCGACCTCGGAGTGCTGATCGCGGATCTGCAAATCAAAAAGAATTTCAAAATTATTTCACCCGCGCAGCTCGCGAAACTCACCCAATTAACCAGCTTCATTTTCGAGACCGCGAATCTTCCCGCGCCGAAGAATTTACCCTTCACAGGGCTGAATGCTTTCACACACAAAGGTGGAATTCATGCGTCCGCCGTGCAAAAAGTTGCGTGCAGCTACGAACACATCGATCCGCAGCTCGTCGGGAATACTTCCAAAATAACGATTTCCGAACTTTCGGGTAAATCGAATGTCGTCGCCGTCGCGCGCCGACTCGGTTTCGCGCTCGAGTCAACTTCGCCGCAGACGCGTGCCATCCTCGCGCAGGTGAAATCACTCGAGAGCGCCGGATTTTACTTCGAGACGGCGGAGGCGAGCTTCGCGCTGCTAATCCTGCGCGCACAAAAAAATTACCGCGCGCCTTTCGAAGTGCTCGACTACTTCGTCATGAATCTGAAAAACGGACAGGCGAATGCGACCGTGAGACTCCAGGTCGGCAAAGAAATTCGTGAATACGCGGCGAGCGGCAATGGTCCGGTGAATGCGCTCGATCTCGCGACCCGCCGTGCCGTCGCGAAATTCTTCCCGCAGATCGAGAATGTCGAACTGAAAGACTACAAAGTGCGCATCCTCGATTCCGATGCGGCGACCGCAGCGAAGACGCGCGTCCTCGTCGAGTCGTCGAATGGCAAAGAAAATTGGTCCACCGTCGGTTGCTCGGAAAACATCATCGAGGCGAGCTGGCAGGCGCTCGTTGACTCGTTGGAGTATGCGATTTGGAGGGCGGAAGAATAGAAAAACTTATTGAGCAACAGAGTTAGCATTGGTTTTGATTTGGACAACAAAGCACCTCACTCTTTTTTGATTCTGTCGATTATTTTATTGAGAGTTGAAAGTGATTTTTTAAGGTCATGCTCCCAGACGCGAATTACCTGCCAGCTCTCTTTTTTGTAATGCCGATTCACCTCTTTGTCTCTTTCTTTGTTCCGTGCGATTTTCTTTTTCCAAAATTCGGTTCTTGTTGAGGGCACTGAGCTGTGTTTTTTGCAACCGTGCCAAAAACAGGAATCCATAAAAACCACGGTTTTATATTTCGGCAAAACGATATCTGGTTTCCCGAAATACTTTGTTGAATTTTTTCTGTACCGAAAGCCTTTTTCCCACAACGCTTTGCGTAGTGTGACTTCGATTTTGCTGTCTTTGTTCCGCACCTTCGACATGATGTCGCTCCGTTTCGTTTTGGAAAAAATATCGACCACGGCTATCCGATAAATCGTATTTGTAGGTTGAGCTTGATAAATAGTTCACCACTTTCTTCGTAAATAGTGCCGTATCTGTGTCGTGTAGCACTCGGAGACTCCATGCGTGTATTGTTGAACAGGTAATTTCGGAACGCTTCGGCATTGTAAAGGTGATAACAAACGATTTCACCGTCTTCGCGCACGACAATCACGCCACCGTGTGCACGCAAAGTACCGTCCCACGCACTTGCGGGAACCATTCCAAGGGCCGCATTGTTGAGCAAGGCCTTGATTTTGTATGCGTAATCTTCGGTGGAAAGTTTGAAACTCAATACGTGCACGCCCGTGTCCTCCATGTGTTGCAACAGCTCAGGGAAGGTTGAGCCTTTATCTGAGTAGTATGCCAACAAAACTTCCGAGATGATTTCTGGCATGATTGTGTCTATTTTTCGTAAGTTTTTCTCGAACACCCCTGAATCAATGCCATGAAACTCAAATGAGCCGCCCGCTTTACGAATTGCAAAAAGGCGGTCTCGAATTTTTGCTTTTGTTTCAACCGCATTTATTTTTTTGATTGCGCTTTTTGGCAGTCCGTTAATTTTATATGTAAAATTAGTTGCTCCAGAAGCGTTAAGCAATGTTGCGGGCGAACCCAGCTTTGACTTGATGCTGAATCCGATTTCATGATCTCGTCCGATTGTGTGATCGTGAACCCTTAAGATCAAATCTTCTTTCCTCGCGTTGCCCGCGTTGATTGAATGTATGCCGAAACGGTCAAACAATTCTTCCGCGACCGGAACCTCAAAGGTTTTTGAGCAGTCTTTGATTTTTTGAAAAATTTCAACAACTTTTGTTTTCAAATCCGAACTATTGACGACTGACGTTTTTCCGTCCGAATGTACGATTTTTATCGTATCGTCGGTTTGCAATTCATATTCTGATTTTCCTTCGGTTTCTTCGCGGATTATTTTCAAAATCGGAAAAAAGACAGACTCGATTTTTTCGAGATCTTCATCGGCTCCGATAATTTTTTTGTCGACGAGTAGTTTTATGAACGCATAAAACTCGCTCCATTCTCCTTTATTTCCTGTGATCATAAGTATTGAGTGATTGTATAATTTGCTTGGCGACAGCGTGAATTGCGTTGACGGCGACCGCATTGCCTAGTTGTTTCATCGCTTTCATGTCGGAAACAGGAAATTCGAAATCATCAGGGAAACCCATCATCCTCTTTCCTTCAATCGGTGACAGTCGTTTCACTTTACCTTTTACTCGGTATGAGTCCCAATTATGGCGATCATCGATTTTTGATCCGCGACCACCGACACGAAGAGTGAAGCCGATTTTTTTTTCGCACGGTGCACACCAAATATCAGACATCGTTTTTTCGAGCCTTATTGGCTTGGGAAATTCAAATTTCACATTAGGATCCCTAAAGCCAACCATGAACAAGCGTGGGCGATGTTGAGGAAGCCCAAAGTCGGAGGCCTTTACGATTTTGTAATGAAACGAATAGCCGAGATCTTCAGTTATTGTTTTTTTTATAACGTCAAAAGTTTTTCCGTTATCATGGTTCAACAAGTGGCGGACATTTTCCAAAAAGAAAGCGGCGGGCTTTTTCTCTTTAATGATTCTCACGATGTCGTGGAACAGTGTTCCGCGAGCGTCGGCAAAACCTTTTCCGAAGCCCGCTTGTGAGAACGGTTGACAAGGAAAGCCTCCAGCCAAGATGTCGAAGTCTGGCACGTCCTTTTCGTTTACTTTGGTGATATCACCCGCAAAAAGATTTTTACCTTTTGCGAACAGGCCGACCTCAAAAAGTTCAGGCTGAATTTTTCTGAAATTATGTTCGTATGTTTGGCGTGCATGCTTGTCCCACTCGCTTACAAAAACGCATTTCGCCCCCGCATTATGAAATGCCAAATGAAAACCGCCGATTCCCGCGAACAGGTCAACGAAGGTGATGCTCCGTTTTTTATTTTGAGTTTTTGCTCCCATAGGCTATTCAATTAAGTCATTAGTGTCGACCTTCAGGCCTTGTGTCACTTTTTTTCCAATGCTTAGTTTTATTTACTAGCAAAACGTAACACTTATGCCAGCCGCATTGTATCGCGTTTGAATTATCGGTTCAATTTTTCTCTCCCAGAAAAGAAAAAGAAGCGCTAAACATTTTTTCCACAACAATTTTTGTACTTTTTCGGTGTGCCGTCCAGCTTTGTCGCTCCGCACGGACAAGCATCATTTCTACCAATTTCTTTTTGTCCGCCAGCATTTTCATTTCCCGAGACGCGAATCACGGTGGGGGTTGCGGATTTGTCAGAGTCCGAGGAGCGCAGATCTGCGCTCCCTACTTGGATTTTGACGATGCCATCTTTGCCAAGATTTTGAATTTCAGGATTGACCTTGAGAAAATCTTTTGCCGTCGCGGCGATGGCCTTCTCTTCCTCGGGTGTGAATTCTTCGCGGTCGCCCGTCAGGATGTCTTCGACGGCGGACTCATTCGTCACGACACTGATCGGAATATTCGCTGCCGGTGGTGGAGTCGGAGTTGCTTCGACTTTCAGCCGGAAGAGCGCGCGGAGTGTGTTGCCGCGGACATTGCCGAGCAATTCTTCGAAAGACAGGAAAGCTTCGTTCTTGTATTCGACCAGCGGATCGCGCTGACCGAAGCCGCGCAGCGAAACTTTTTCGCGGAGGTGGCGCATGTTTTCGAGATGCTCCATCCAGAGGCGGTCGATCGTCGCGAGGTAGATTTGGCGCTCGGCGAAACGCAGGGCTTCGGGCTGCGTCAGTTTTGCTTCGCGCACTTGGTAAGCATTTTTCAAAAATTCGACGGCGAAATTCGCCAGGTCTTCCGGAGTCAAGAATTCGCCCAGCTGGTCGGCGGTGAGCGCGCTGCCGGAATTTTCAATCTCCGTGAGCTGTTTCGCAATTTCACTGAGATCCCACTCGTCGCGTTTTCGATTCGCGGAAAAGGCGGTGACGATGGCGCGCGCGTCTTCTTCCAAAATTTTCTGAATCTCGTCGGCGATATTTTCGTGCGTGAGAATTTTCTTCCGGCGGCCGTAGATGATTTCGCGTTGGCGATTCATCACATCGTCGTATTCGACCAAGTGTTTGCGAATGTCGAAGTGGTGCGCCTCGACTTTCTTCTGCGCGGATTCGATCGAGTGCGAAATCATTTTGTTTTCGATCGGCATGTCTTCCGGCACTTTCATGAATTCCATCATGCGCTGCATTTTTTCGCCGCCGAAGAGTCGCATCAGTGCGTCCTCCATTGAGACGAAAAATTGGCTCGCACCCGGATCGCCCTGGCGTCCCGCGCGACCGCGTAATTGATTATCAATGCGGCGCGACTCGTGGCGCTCCGTGCCGAGGATGAAAAGTCCGCCGAGCTCCGCTACGCCCGCGCCGAGCTTGATGTCGGTGCCACGACCAGCCATATTGGTCGCGATCGTGACGGCGCCTTTCTCGCCCGCGTGCGAAACGATTTCCGCTTCTTTTTCGTGCTGCTTCGCATTTAGAACTTTGTGCGGGACACCGCTACGCAGGAGCATTTGTGAGAGCCGTTCGGATTTCTCAATCGTAATCGTACCGACGAGCACGGGTTGACCGATTGCATTCAGCTCTTTGATCTTCGCGACAGCGGCGAGGAATTTGCCGTGTTCAGATTTGTAAACCGAGTCGGCGAGGTCGCGGCGCGTGACACTGCGGTTGGTCGGAATGACGAGGCATTCGAGGTTGTAAATCGTCGCAAATTCTTCCGCCTCGGTGAGCGCGGTGCCGGTCATACCCGCGAGTTTCGCGTAGAGTCGGAAGTAATTTTGCAGTGTGATGGTCGCGAGTGTCTTTGACTCGCGGCGCACTTCGACTTTTTCTTTCGCTTCGAGCGCTTGGTGCAGACCGTCGGAGTAGCGGCGACCCGGCATCAGGCGTCCCGTGAATTCATCGACGATCAGAATCTCGCCGTCTTTCACGACATAATCTTTGTCGAGCGTGTAGACCGCGCGCGCCTTGAGCGCGGCTTCGATGTGGTGCACTTCGCTGAATCCGGCTTCGGTGTAAATGTTTTCCAGTCCGAGCAACTGCTCCATCTTCGCGATGCCCGCCTCGGTCAGTGTCGCTGCTTTCGCTTTCTCGTCCAATTCGTAGTCTTCGCCTTTCACCAAATTCGTGACGAGCTGAGAATAGCGCAGGTATTTGCTCGTCGATTCCTCCGCGGGTGCGGAAATAATTAACGGCGTGCGCGCCTCGTCAATCAAAATCGAGTCAACCTCATCGACGATCGCGTAATTCAAATCGCGCTGCACCAGCTCGCGCGCATCGTGTGCCATGTTGTCGCGCAGGTAGTCGAAGCCGAATTCCGTATTCGTGCCGTAAGTGATGTCGGCGGCGTAGGCGGCGCGGCGATCTTCTGCCGAAATACCGTGGTCGATTATGCCAACGGATAATCCTAAAAATTTAAACAGCCCGCCCATCCACTCTGCATCTCTTCTTGCCAAATAGTTATTCACGGTCACGAGGTGGCAGCCTTTGCCAGAGAGCGCATTCAGATACAGCGGCAAAGTGCAGACGAGCGTCTTGCCTTCACCCGTTTTCATTTCCGCAATTTTGCCATGGTGCAAAATAATTCCGCCGACGAGCTGGACATCGTAGGGAATCATTTCCCACTTGACCGGATTGCCGCGGACATCCCAGGAGGTGCCGACCAATCTGCGGCAGGCATTTTTCACGACGGCGAAAGCCTCGGGCAAAAGCTCGTCTAAGGTCGCGCCACCCGCGAGGCGTTCGCGAAATTCGCCCGTCTTCGCCTGCAGCTCCGCATTGCTCAAATTCTGCAGCTCTTTTTCCAGTGCATTGATCTGGTCGACGGTTACGCCGAGTTTTTTGATCTCACGCGCATTCGCATCGCCGACGAGAGTGGAGAGGATTTTTCTTAGCATAAAGCCCCGAGAGTTTAGTTTGAAAGTGTCAAAATTGAAATAATTGCACCTAGAAATTAAAATCAATCTCCCGCAAGTTCAAATTCATTGAATCACTCAGCCGAGTGCGATATAATGTGGTTTGTCTTCGTTCGGGGCACAAGATATGGTATTAGTCTTAATTTCCCACCCAAAATGGCTGCCCATAAAGTTCAAAAGCGTAACGGCGCGATTGTCGACTTCGACTTTTCGAAAATCGAACGCGCGATTTTCGCGGCGGCGAAATCCGTCGGCGGCAGCGACCAGGCCGAGACGCGGAAATTGACCGAGCAGGTGGTTGCGGAACTCGAGAAAACCGATGTCGTGCCGACAGTCGAAGAAGTTCAAGATTTAGTTGAAAAAATTCTTATCCGCGCCGGACATCCGACGACCGCCAAGGCTTACATTCTTTACCGCGAGAAACGCGCCGAGCGGCGTGCCGACCGCGATGTCGTGGTCGAAGTCGAGCGCACGATGGACGAGTATCTGCAGCAGCTGGACTGGCGCGTGAATGCGAACTCGAATCAGGGCTATTCGCTCGGCGGCATGATTCTGAATACAGCCGGCAAGGTGACGGCGAATTACTGGCTTTCACACATTTACCCGAAGAATGTCGGCGACGCGCACCGCAATGGCGACTACCACATCCACGACCTCGACATGTTCAGTGGCTACTGCGCGGGTTGGTCGCTCCGAGCACTACTCGAAGAAGGCTTCAATGGCTTGCTCGGCAAAACCGAATCTTATCCGCCGAAACATTTGTCCTCCGCTGTTTCGCAGATGGTGAACTTCCTCGGTTCGCTGCAGAATGAATGGGCGGGCGCGCAGGCCTTCAGCTCCTTCGACACCTACCTCGCACCTTTCGTCAAAAAATACGCGCGTGAAATCGAAGAATCTCTGGAAAAAACCGGGGCGCAATTCGAGACGCCCGAGGCGAAGCAAAATTACATCGACCGCAAAACCTACGAACATGTTTACCAAAACATCCAGTCCTTCGTTTTCAATCTAAATGTTCCGTCGCGCTGGGGCACGCAAACACCATTCACCAATATCACACTGGATTGGACTTGTCCGAGTGACTTGCGCGAGAAGCGCCTGCTGCTCGGCGGCAAACCTTTCGATCTCAAATTTGGCGAACTGCAAAAAGAAATGGATGTCATCAATCGCGCGTTCATCGAAGTCATGACGGCGGGTGACGCGCGCGGTCGCGTTTTCACTTTCCCGATTCCGACCTACAACATCACGCCTGACTTCGACTGGGAAGGTCCGAATACAGATTTGCTTTTCGAAATGACGGCGAAGTACGGCATGCCGTATTTCCAGAACTTCATCAATTCTGACCTCAATCCGGGCGATGTGCGCTCGATGTGCTGCCGTCTGCAGTTGGACTTGAATGAATTGCGCAAGCGCGGCAACGGACTCTTCGGCTCGGCTGAGATGACGGGCTCGATCGGCGTCGTCACGATCAATTCCGCGCGCATCGGCTTCACCACCAAAGGCGACAAACAAAAACTGCTCGATCGTGTCGCGCATCTGATGGAGCTCGCCAAAATTTCGCTCGAGATCAAGCGCAAGGAAATTCAAAAATGGATTGATCGCGGACTTTTCCCATTCACCAAGCGTTACCTCGGCAATCTGAAAAATCACTTCAGCACAATCGGCATCAATGGCGTGAACGAATGCGTGCTTAATTTCTCCGACGGCAAATACGACATCGCGTCCGCCGAGGGCAAAACGCTCGCGCTCGAAATTCTCGCGATGATGCGCGCGAAGCTGACCGAATTCCAAAACGAAACTGGCAACCTTTACAATCTCGAAGCGACGCCAGCCGAAGGCACGACTTACCGTTTCGCCAAAGAAGATCGCAAACGCTTTCCTGGCATCATTCAGGCGGGGACAGAGGATGCGCCGTATTACACGAATTCCTCACAGCTGCCGGTCGAATACACAGACGACGCTTTCGCCGCGCTCGAGCACCAGGACGATTTACAAAAAATGTACACGGGCGGAACCGTCCTGCACCTCTACATGGGCGAACGCCTTTCGGATTCGGCGGCGTGTAAAAATCTCGTGCGCAAAGTGCTCACGAATTTCCGCCTGCCTTACATCACCATCACGCCGACCTTTTCCATTTGTCCGAAGCACGGTTACCTCGCGGGCGAGTATGATTTCTGTCCGGTCTGCGATGAAGAAATCGGTTATGATGGCATGGCTCGCGACGAGAAATTGCGCGCGCCTTACATTTCCGAGCGGGCGAAGAAAGCCGCCGTCCAAAAAGAACTTTAATTTTTTCCAATGCAAAACCAAAACAGCGCTGCGACCGCAGTCGCGACCGACGAAGCCGAAGCGATTCAGTCGCAGCGCACGCGCTGCGAAGTTTGGACGCGCGTGATGGGCTACCATCGTCCGGTTCAAAATTTCAACATTGGCAAAAAAGCGGAACACTATTCGCGCTGCCACTTCGCGGAGAAATAAAATTTAGAGCTGCTGCGTTTTGAAAAGGTCTCGGTCATTCTCGGGCGGCTTTTTCGCAGAAATGACAGCTTCAAAAGCGTACAGGTGTCGCTCAATAATTTCCGCGATACGCATCGTAGATTCCTTTTTGTCGCCGTTGCGGATAAAGGTCACGCTGTCTTCGTCAACCCTCGTAATTTTTCGACGAGTTCCGCTTTTGGAAACAATCATATCGCCAACCTTTAAGTTTCTTAGTTTTTCGCAAAGATCCTCAACCTTTAAAACCAGCTTAAGTTTTTTTTGGAGTTGACCGATTTGGCGGCGGATTTCTTTGGGCGACAGCTCGGTTTGAGGTTTTGGAATTACGATTCTTTGCGGTGCTTTATCATCTTCGTGGCGCAGGGCAACCACAGCGTGTCCATTTTTTTTGACAATCTCGACGCGCGGACCAGTCTCGAAATTTGCGCCAGCATGAATAAAGTCACCGACATCGTGGGCGTGGAAAATCACTTGCGCCAGTAATTTTTTGAGTTGGTCGATTTGCAGATTAATCCGATCAGATTCGGGAATTTCGTGCGGCTTGAGATCAGGACCCTCGGGAGTAGTTTTTTCCCACTTCTCGATCGCTTCGTCACGCTTGCGCATGTCCAGCACGAAATTAGCACCAGCTTCAATGTCGCCACCCCGGGCTTGCTCGCGGGCGAGACTGCGCAGATAATCTTCCCAGTCAGTGTGGGTCGTCACAGCATCCACCTTGCCAAGCGTATCGGCGATTTGTAGTTCACGCACGCGTTTTAATTTTTGCGCCAGTTCAGCTTGTCGGGCGACCTCACTCTCGTCGGCAGCAAGCTCTGCAGTGCTGAGACAAACAGTTTCTTCGACGGTCGGGCACTTGTCTTCGGTTCCGCCAGAAAGGATTCCTTCGGACTCAAGCTCGGCGACCACAGCGTCGGCAATTTCGTCCGTGAAACCGAGAGCGTCGTCGATGTCTGCTCGATAAACAGCTTGTTTACGCTCTCCAATCAAGACATGAGTGATTTTTTCGACTGGTTCGCTGGTTGTTTCAAGATCAGGATCTTCAGTCTCCTCAGGCGTGGTTTGGAGAATTCTCGTGACTCCTTTCATTCGGATGTTGTCAAGAATCTCTTTCTCGGTGAGACCGAGGTGACGGTCAAAACGATTTGGTGTGTCCGGAGAGTTCATAACTAATTTTATTAGTCCGCTATTCTAACGATAAATTTTTTCTTGTCAACCGGGGTTTGGTCTTGGCAAATTGCGACCAGGCGTAAAAAATGCTTAAATTACTGCGTTTTAGTAAAAAATTACCAATGCGCTATTTGCTCTTCACGACGACGACTTGCCCGAAGTGTCCTGCGGTCAAAAGCTTCGTCGCGGCAGAAATTAAATTCGCGGGTGAGACACTCGACAACACCGCGCCGGATTTCGGAGAAAAAGTTCAAAAGTTCGGCGTGCAAAATGCGCCGACATTTCTAATTTTCGATGCCGCCGACCAAGAAATTTTTCGCGGGAGCGAAGTTTCCGAGATTCAAGATTTTCTCGCGAGCCAAGCTTAATTAGAACAGCAAGCATTTTCTCGCGAGCCAACGCGTTTAATTCCGGATCCCCGCCTGCGCCCCGAGGGGGCCACTTCGTGGCGGGAATGACAAAGAGGCCTAGAACAATTAAGGGAAAAATTTATTAAACTAATGGAATGCAAATTGCCGCCCTCCAAAAACTTACGCTTTTAGATTTTCCGGGTCGTACGGCTGCGACTGTCTTCACGCCCGGCTGTAATTTTCGTTGTGGTTTTTGTCACAACCCTGAGCTCGTCTTGCCGGAAAAATTTCCACAAACCATGGTCAGCGAAAAAGACTTTTTTGAATTTCTTGATCGGCGTAAAGGTTTGCTCGACGGAATTTGTCTCACGGGCGGGGAGCCGACACTGCAAAAAGATTTGCCGGAGTTTCTCAAAAAAATTCGCCAACGCGGTTTCGCGACGAAGCTCGACACGAATGGTTCGCAGCCGGAAATTTTGGAAAAAATTTTCCATGCGCGGCTGCTGGATTATGTCGCGCTCGATGTCAAAGCCTCGCCCGAAAATTATGCGCGGCTCGTCGGTGTCGATATTTTTCCGCAAGTACGCGCGAGCAAAAATCTAATCGAACAGTCCGGGGTCGAATTCGAATTGCGCACGACCTTGATTCGTGAGATTCACGATGCGGCGGAGTTCACCAAGATTCTCGAATTCGTGCGCGGCGCACCGAAATTTTTTCTCCAAAATTTTCAAACTCGTGGCGGCTGTCTCGATCCCGCTTTCGAAAAAATGCACGGCTTCACTTCGGTCGAACTGAAAAAAATGTGCGAGCAAGCGCGTGAAGTCGTAGGAAGCTGTGGAGTGCGGGGATAGTTCTTAAGTTGATGAGTCGCTAAGTCTCTGAGTCTCTGAGTTGTTTAGTTATTGGTCATTGGGTTCGGGGTGATTGGGTCAGTGGGCTGTTGAGTCCTTAAGTCACTGAGTCATTAGTTTTTGGCTTGCGAAATTTTTTCTGGATTCCTGCAGTTAGTGTTTTTTGGGTTCCCGCCTGCGTTTCTCGTAATGACAAAACCTACTGTCACTGCGAGTCCCGCTTAGCAGGACGAAGCAGTCTCGTGGTGACGGGATTGCCACAAAGTGGTCCCCTCGGGACTTCGTCGCTTCGTTTCTCGCAATGACAGCGGTGGGTGGAATTAAAAAGACCCGCTGCCGAAGCAGAAGGTCTTTTTAGTTTTTGGTTTTGGCAAAAACTATTTTTTCTTTTTTGGCGCCGCTTTTTTGACAGCCTTTTTCACGACCTTTTTCGCTGCCTTTTTCACGACCTTTTTCGCCACTTTCTTTTTAGTGGCTGCCTTCTTTTTGATTGGCATTGTTGGGGGGTTAAAAGATAAAACAAAAATCCTCACACGCTTTAACGCGGGAGGAGCTCGGTGGAGATTTTAATTTTGGAGAGCAAGATATTTTTCATGAGTGCAAGTAGATTTTATTTTTTTAAATTAGAAAGTCAATGGAAAAAAAGATTTTCTAAAAAATAAATGCGCGAATTATTTTCGACAAAATTTTTTTGCAGCGCGCGATTTTTTTAAAAAAGTTTTTCAAACGCGATGCGCAAATTTTATTTTTCACACGCGTGAAATAAAAAAGCCCCACTCGCGCCCCGAAGGGGCCACTTTGCGGCGGGGCTATTTTATTTTTTGTTAGAACTATTTTTTACCTTTTTTCACGACCTTTTTTGCTTTTTTTGCTTTAGCCATTTTGTGGGGGTTAAAAGATAAGACAAAAAGCTCATCCGCCGTGGCGGACGAGGGAGCTGCAGAAGCAGGCAGGTGAGACGGTCAAGGTGTTTTTGTTGAGTACGGTTGAATTTTTATTTTTTTGAATCAGGAAGTCAAGGAAGAAAAATTTTTTGAAAATAGTCATACCGTTTTTTCGTGTCGCCCGAAAAATTTTTCAACACATGATAATAGCAGAGCGGTTTTTTAGCTCTGAAACAAGAAGCTCGCAGACGGGGAACAGATGTTTCTGTTCTTTACGAACGATGTAGAAAAAGTCGAGCCCAGTGACAGTTGTCGGAACATTTAATCTGGCGACAAGAATGTGGCGGACGAATTACTCAGAATGAAACTAGTGAAAAAATTTCAACAGGCGTGGAGAAGCGGCGGGCGGAACGCAAATTTGCGTTTTCTACGATGTGAGAATTCGGAACGAACACCCAAAACGGAACGGACATGTCCGTTACCTACGACTACGACAACCAAACAGGCGCAGAACGGTTTCAAACCATTCCTTACAAAACCATTCTTAGCGCCACGAAAACCACGATACAACCGCAGAGGTAGGGGGCGCAGATCTGCGCTCCCTACACAACAAAATCCCCCCTCGGTCCCCCTTTCATAAAGGGGGAAGACGAGAGTAGTCGTCCAGCGCGAAAAGGGGAAGAAGTAGGAGCAAAATTTTTTGTTCCCTACGGATGCGCAAAATAGGTCGAACCAAATTTCTTTTTTCCTACACGACAAAAAGCTCCTTAGTCTTGGCGACGACCTACTCTCGCACACCCAGAGGATGCACTACCATCGGCGCAGGTGAGCTTAACTTCCGTGTTCGGAATGAGAACGGGTGTACCCCCACCGCTCAAGCCACCAAGACTAAAGAGCCTTTCATTTTTTCGAGATTCGCTAACTCGTAGCGAGAACAATTTCTTTTATCCAGAGTGTTGACCGATATATTCTTGAAAGCGTGCTTACCTCGATGGAACGAGGGGAACACGCAGTCAAGAAATAAAATTCGAATAAAATTCAATGGACTATTAGTACTGCTTGGCTAAACGCATTACTGCGCGTACACCGGCAGCCTATCAACCAGCTAGTCTCGCTGGAGTCTCATGGCGATCATTAATCTCAGAGGGGGCTTCCCACTTAGATGCTTTCAGCGGTTATCCTGTCCGAACGTAGCTACTCTGCAATGCCACTGACGTGACAACAGATCCACCAGAGGTTCGTTCACTCCGGTCCTCTCGTACTAGGAGCAACTCTCTTCAATGATCGAACGACTACGGAAGGTAGAGGCCAAACTGTCTCACGACGTTCTGAACCCAGCTCACGTACCACTTTAATCGGCGAACAGCCGAACCCTTGGGACCTTCTCCAGCCCCAGGATGTGATGAGCCGACATCGAGGTGCCAAACCGCTCCGTCGCTATGGGCGCTTGGGAGCGATCAGCCTGTTATCCCCAGGGTAACTTTTATCCGTTGAGTGATATCGCACCCACGTGCAGATACCAGATCACTTTCACCTGCTTTCGCACCTGCTCGGTCTGTCGACCTCACAGTCAAGCTCACTTCTGCGAATACACATTCAGTCCGATTTCCATCCGGACCAAGTGAACCATTGCGCGCCTCCGTTACTCTTTAGGAGGCCACCGCCCCAGTCAAACTACCCATCAAACGCGGTCCCTGTCCCCGGATTCAGTTATTAAAATTAATAACCAAGTCAGGGGACAGGTCGAGACGCCTAAATAACGAAGGGTGGTATTTCAAGGGTGACTCCAGAACACCTAGCGGCATTCCTTCAAAGTCTCCCACCTATCCTACACATCATTATTCAGACGCCAACGCCAGACTATAGTAAAGCTCCATGGGGTCTTTTCGTCTTTCCGTAGTTAACCGGCATTTGTACCGGTATTGCAATTTCACCGGGTCTAAGCTTGAGACAGTTTCCAGGTCGTTACACCATTCGTGCGGGTCGGAAATTACCCGACAAGGAATTTCGCTACCTTAGGACGGTTATAGTTACCGCCGGCGTTCACTAGCACTTAGGTTCAGAGCTTGCACCCATCCCCGTAATGTTCTAGCACTGGCCAGGCGTCAGCCCCCATACATTGCCTTGCGGCTTCGCGGAGACCTGTGTTTTTGATAAACAGTCGACTGGAATCATTAGCTGCGCCCCAACCATCGCAAGCGACGATCGGGGAGTCCTTATTCCGAAGTTACGGACGCTTTTTTGCCGAGTTCCTTAAGCTTAGTTTTCCCGAACACCTTAGAATTCTCATCCTACCCACCTTAGTCGGTTTGCGGTACGGATACAATAAGACCTCGCCATTGAGGGTTTTCTTGGCGGCTCGCGTGATCAGAGTCAGTCCCCCGAGGGGAACCTCCCACTTGCGTCTTCGAATTGACAGACGGATTTGCCTATCTGCCTCCTATTCCGCTTGGACTGGAATCATTGACCAGCTCTGACTAGCTCTCCGCGTTACCTCCCGGCTAGCTCCACCTTCACTTGAATGAGATTCGCCTCGCATCCCGAAGGAATTGAATTGAAAAAAATTCGCGCTCCGGTTTCACTCGGGCGGTCTTACTGTAGCGCAGGAATATTAACCTGCTGTCCATCGGCTACGCCTTTCGGCCTCGTCTTAGGACCGGCTAACCCCCCGTCGAACAACGTGGCGGGGGAAACCTTGGGTTTTCGGTGTAAAAGATTCTCACTTTTATTCTAGTTACTTATGCCACCATTCTCACTTCCGAACGCTCCACCAAAGCTCACGCTCAGGCTTCGACGCTGATCGGAACGCTCCTCTATCGCACGCGAATAAAAAATTCACGCACCCGCATCTTCGGTAAGTAGTTTGAGCCCCGTTACATTTTCGGCGCAGGATCTCTCGACCAGTGAGCTGTTACGCTTTCTTTAAAGGATTGCTGCTTCTAAGCAAACCTCCTGGTTGTATGTGAAATCTCACATCCTTTGCCACTAAACTACTATTTTGGGACCTTAGACGGCGGTCATGGGCTGTTTCCCTTGCGACTACGGCACTTAGCTGTCGCAGTCTCACTGCCGGTATACGCTCGATGGGTATTCGAAGTTTGTCAAGGGTTGGTATGGTTGCCCACCCTAACCTAAACAGAGCTCTACCCCCCACGAGTAATAATCCGACGCTGCCCCTAAAGGCATTTCGAGGAGAACCAGCTATCTCCGAGTTCGATAAGTATTTCACCTCTAACCACAGGTCATCCAAACATCTTGCAACATGTAGTGGTTCGGTCCTCCACGTGATGTTACTCACGCTTCAACCTGCCCATGGTTAGCTCACTCGGTTTCGGGTTCAGTAACACAGACTTGGTCGCCCTATTCGGACTCGCTTTCGCTTCGATTCCGGGTGTATCTCCCTTAATCTTGCCTGTGCCAACGGACTCGATGGCTCATTATACAAAAGGCACGCGGTCACCCTTGCGGGCTCCCACTGCTTGTAAGCGTTTGGTTTCAGATACTATTTCATCCCCCTTCCGGGGTACTTTTAACCTTTCCCTCACGGTACTAGTTCACTATCGATCACATTGTCTGTTTAGCCTTGGAAGGTGGTCCTCCCAGATTCAGTCCGGATTTCACGTGTCCGAGCCTACTCAGGATACTCTACCAATTATTCCTCCCTTCACCGACGCGACTATTACGCTCTATGGTGTGATTTTCCAAACACTTTGGCTAGGTGGAATAATTAGATGTTGAGTCCTACAACCCCGGCTCCGAAGAACCGGTTTGGGCTAGCCCCTGTTCGCTCGCCGCTACTGAGGGGATCTCTTTTGATTTCTTTTGATTGGCTACTAAGATGGTTCAATTCGCCAACTATGCTTCGTATTGCTATGTATTCACAATACGATAACGAGGGTTGACCTCGCTAGGTTTCCCCATTCGGGAATCCGTGAGTCACAGTCTACTACCGACTCGTCACGGCTTATCGCAGGTAATCACGCCCTTCATCGCAACAATGTGTCAAGGCATTCTCCAAACGCTTTTAAATAACTTTATTCGAATTTTATCGATCAACAATCTAGATAAAATTTATTCCTGCTAAATCAGGAAGATTGTTGACATTACTTGAATTAAAAAATTGTTTTTTCTCGATTTCGATCCGAGATGTCAATGGGCGCCGCGTCCCGCCGAGGCGGGGAATAAAAAAGTTTTCGTTCGTGAGAATAAAAAAGGGTGGACTCTTGCCACCCCCTCGAGTCTTCAAACTCGAATTAAATTAACTAGGGGTCGCGACTGGCGAATTTGAAATTTTCAGAGCCGGGGGATTTTAGGGAAGTGAAATTAGAAAGTCAAATCTTTTTGGGTTCTTATTCTAACTTTTTTTTGGATGGAATCAAGCGGCTTTTTTCTGCTCATAATCATCGGCAGCCTGGCGTGCCAAAATCGCTTTAATCTCGGGAGAAAGCTGCATTTTTACGCTCTCGGCGTCGGTCTTTTCGAGCGCGAGGAGGGCGGCAAGTTGTGCCGCTTGTTCTTGAGAAACATTTTTCAAGCCAAGCGTTTTGGAAAACTCCTCGGCATTTTTTTGATCGCGGAGTGTTTCGCTGGCGACTTCGCGCCGCGCGCGCGCCGCCATACTCTCCTTCGGTTTCTCGTCTTTTTTGTCCGTCTCTTTTTCGGCTGCACCATTTTTCACCACACCGTCTTTGGCGCCCTCAGCCGAACCTTTATTGTAATCATCAGCGGCGGCTTTTTTACCAAAACTCAAAAGACCTTTCAGCTTCGCGCCGACACCGACGGACTCGCCAGCCTGCGCGCGTTGCCGCAAGTTTGAGACATTGTCTGCGGTGGCAACTTCTTTCTTGCCTGATTTTTCGAGTTCGAGTTCGCGCTCGGCGGCTTTTTCGCCAAGCTTTCGATCGATTTTAAATTTTTGTAACTGCGGTGCGAGCTTCTCGGCTTGGGATTTTGTCTCAGCTTCAGCTTTTTCGATGGCGGCAGTGTTTTGAGTTTCGGTTTTTTGGATTTGAGCGCCCTCTGAGACTTTCAAGCTTTCAAAATGCTTGGCTTGTTCGGCATCGACGGTCGCAATTTTCGTTTTAATACCCTCAATATACTGATTAAATTCACTCGTCGATTTTCCAAAAATTTCATCGCGGCTTGGAATTTTCTCCCCGGCTTTCGTTAGCAGACTTTGTTTGCCTTCCAAAAACTTGAACGCAGTTTCGGCTTGCAAAATCTTTTTGTCGGCGTTGGTCGTCAGCCATTCAGCGGCGTGTTTTTTTGTGTGCCCGGAGCCTTCAGGATTTTTGGCGTATTCTTGCCATTTTTTTGGGAGGCGTGAATCTTTAGAAAATTTATCCAGAATCGCAGTCGTGGCAGCAGGGCTGTCGAGCAGCGATTTATTCATCTCTTTCAAGAAAGCCTTTTTTTGCTCGAGACCAAGCTTGCGAAATTCTTCAAGCGAATTGCCTTTCCACTTCAATTCAGCCGAGCCCTTTGAGGCGGACTGAACCGAGACTTTCACATCTTTGAAAAGCTCGTTCGCATTACCGAGACTCGCGAGTCGACCAAATTCCGAGTCAGCAGTGGCATTGCCAGCGATGCGCTCCTTTTGAAATTTCACGCTTTTTGCCAGTTCCGCGTTGGCTTTGTCGAGCGCGGCGGTCGTCTCGGGCGTGGCTTTGTTTTGGCGGGCACTGGCAGCAGCTTCGACCGCGGTAATTTTTTTATTGAGCAGGTCTTTCACAAAATCACTCGTGCCTTGTCGATCAATCACACCTCTCGCTTGTGTGATGTTCTCGTGTCCTCCCGGTTTCGCTTTCAAATTTTCCAGTTGGGCGAGATCGGCGCCAGCCTTTTGCAAATCTTCAGCCCCAGTCTCGGACTTCGGCGCTTCAGAATTTTCCGATTGTGACTCGGCGGCGCTGGCGAAAAAAATCAAACGATTTTCCATTTCTAAGAAAATTAGAGTCAGAATTTTAACTCAACCGCGCCAAATTATGAAGCCGATGTAGCCGCAATAGCTCGTGAGTAAGATTGTCGCCTGCCAGCGTTCGAGTGTGTATTTTTTACCAATGAAGCTTGCAGTGAGCAGAATCAGACTGAGCCCTGTGAGTACGAGCAGGTCGGTCGTGGCGTTCGCCGCGAAATGAATCGGATTGATGAGGGCGCTCGCGCCGAGCACCCAAAAAACATTAAACACATTTGAGCCGATGACATTGCCGATGGCGAGATCGACTTTTTTCTTCCACACGGCGACGACGCTCGTGACGAGCTCGGGCAGGCTCGTGCCGACCGCGACCAGGGTTAGTCCGATTAGTTTTTCGCTCACGCCAAGAGTGCGGGCGATTTCAGTTGCCGAGCTGACGACGGACTGTCCGCCGATTGTGAGGGCGGCGAGCCCGCTCACAGCGAAGAACAGCGCGCGACCCAGGCTCAGCTTTTCCTGTTCGATGATTGCCGCAATGGTGGTGGATTCAGATTTTTTATTTTGCACCGACCGGTAAATCAGCCATAAAAAAATTACGAAGCCGAGAATCAAAATCACACCGGCGAAACGCCCCAGGACAAATGCACCACTATTTTTTACCGCCAAAAAATAAATTGCCCCGACACCCAGGATGCCGAGCGGAATATCTTTTCGGACGAGGTTTTTTTCAATTGCAAGCGGAGCGATGAGCCCGGCCAGTCCGAGCACGAGCGCGATATTCGCGATGTTCGAACCGATGATGTTGCCGACGACCAGTTCGCCGCTACCGTGGAGTGAGCTCACGATATTCACGACCAGCTCGGGTGCACTCGTGCCGAAAGCGACGATGGTGAGCCCGATGACGATTTCCGACAGACCGAATTTTTTCGCCAGAGAGCTGGATCCTTTGATGAGCCAGTCGGCACCCGCCACGAGGAGGACGAAGCCGAAGGCGAAAATTAAATAACTCAAAAACACGAGCGCCATTTTCCCCTGAAAAAAAAGATTTGCAAAGAAATAGTTTTGGGTATAAATTCATAACAGGGTTTAGGGAATAGGGAAAAATCAATCAGACTTCCAATAAGGAAAAAAATTATCACCAGACTAAGAACCCCCGAACTAAGAAATAATTTAACCCAACCACAATGCCCAATCGAGACGGAACCGGCCCCGCCGGGAAAGGTCCACGCACCGGTCGCGGTCAGTGCGCGCCGAAAAAAGTTGCTGCGAAAAAACTCACCAAAAAATAATGCCGCGCCCCGAAATTCCGCGGCGCGTGCGCGGTCGTTTTGCCGTCTCTTATTTCAAGCCGGCAGGCGTGCCGCTGCGCGAGCTTGCGGAGATTACTTTACGACACGACGAAGTCGAAGCGATTCGCCTGAAAAATATTGAAAAGCTCGACCAAACTGCGGCGGCGGCGAAAATGAAAATTTCGCAATCGACCTTTCAGCGTATTTTGGCGCGCGCACACCAAAAAATCGCGACGGCGATTTGTACCGGGAAAGCGATTCGAATTGAAAAATGAGACTACTTAAAATGTCGGTGGCAAAAAGCTCGCCCAGATCCGGTTTTTAAATATTGTTCAAATTGGCGAGCGCTTTTTTCGTCCAAGAATGCGAAATAATTTTTGAGTTGCCAGGGTTTAAACTTGACGGTGTGCTTCGACTTGCCGGAATTGTGGTCGACAAGCCGACTTTTCAAATTTGCCGAAAACCCGATATAGGTTTGATCAGGAAAGGGAATACTCCGCAAAATGTAGACATAAAACATTTGCTATTCCTATAGTTCAAATTTTACTTTGCTAAAACTGGCGAAGCCAGCCGAAGCTTGCGAACGAATTTTCAGCAGGCAATTGCGCGGGAACGAGTCCGCCTTCGCTGAAGCTACGGCGGACAGCCTTCGCA